>PUOG01000145.1 GCA_003552745.1 Spirochaetaceae bacterium | reverse complement strand
TCCGGAAGGTACGATCGGTGGAACTCCGCGAAGCCGGTCGGTCCCATGTCGGGGATGTGGATGTAGCCGGCCTGACCGCCGGTCCGCTCGCGGACGACCGTCCGGTTTCGCTCGACCCAGTCGCGGTAACGCAGACGGTGCTCGTCGGAGAGCGTGCGCACGCGAACGGTGCGCCGCTCCTCGCCGCCCTCGTTTCCGACGGTAAGGGCAATCTCGCAATCGGCCTTGTTCACGAGGAGGTGCACCGGAGAGCGATCGCGAGATACCGGTTGTCCGTCGATTGCCAGGATCGTCGCCCCCTCCTCGACGCGCACTCCCGGCCGCAGCAACGGCGAACGGGAGTTCGACTCGGCGGTGTCACCGCGTACGATCCGCTCGATGTACCACAGCGAGTGCTGCTCGTTCCACGCCAGGTCGGCGCCGATCACGCCAAGGCGATAGCGCGGAGGGCTTCGGTAGTCGCCTCCGATCTCGTACGCGTGTGAGGTGCCGAGCTCACCCTGCATCTCCCACATCAGATCGGAGAACTCGCCTCGCGTGCCGACGCGGTCGAGCAGCGGAAGGTAGCGCTCATACACTTCCTGCCAGTCGACGTTCGAAAGATCGGAGGTCCAGAAATGGTCGCGCTGCAGACGCCAGGCGTGCCGGTACATCTGGCGCCACTCGGCCGGCGGCTCCACCGACGCCTTGACCCGCGAGAAGTCGATCCAGCCGCTTTCGCGGCCCGGTCCCTTCGCGGCGGCCTTTTCATCCGGTTTCTCGCCCGCCTTCGCCACGCGAAGCTTGCGCCCGCTTCGGTAAACCATCGTGCCGCGATCGGCGGAGAGCTCGAGATCGTTCACCCCCTCGAGAATCGACTCGCTTTTCTGCGTCTTGAAGGTGAACGTCTCGACGGTGGCCTTTCCCTCGCCGTTGCCGGTGAACGACATCGGCTCATCGAGTAGACCGGAGACCGGCTCATGCAACAGCATGAGCTTTCCCGGCAGCGCGTAGAGGCGACGGTACCGTCCCTCGGCGACCGGGAACGCCTCGATACGGTCCTCGAGACCGTCGAACTCGATCTCGACCGGCGCGGGCTTCTTCTCATCGTCGCCGGAAGCGCCGCCGTTTCCATCATCACTGACTTGATCGTCGATCACGAAGGGCGAGCCGGTATCGCCGTGGAGTGTCAGCGCGTACGGCCGGCTGCCACGCGGAAAGGAGAGCTCGAATTGCAGTTCGTCCATCACCGGATTCAGCTCGCGGTAACCGATGAAATAGAGATACTTCCCGTTCGGGTCGAATACCGGGCGGATGTCGGCGAGTCCGGGGCGCGTGGCGTTGCGAACCGTGCCGTCCTGCGAATCGTAGATCCGGATGACCACCGTCCGCGGGCCCTCCGAGCAGCCGTAGGCGATCCACCTGCCGTCGGGCGACCAGTCGATGCCCGCGATTTCGCCGTAGCGGCTCCGGTCGACGATCGCGGCTTCGGGTTTCTCAGGGTTGATGATGATGAGCTCGTTGCGATGGTTAGAGAGCGCGATCCGGGTGTCGACAGTCGATGCCGCGAGCTCGCGCGGACGGCCGATATCGGTGCCGAGCTCCGCTTCCCCGAGCCGTTGTGGCGCCTCGATCCCCTGGGGGGAGTGCAGCTCGAGCGCTTCCTCCCCGCTCGCATCGGAGACTACCGCGATCCGGCTCCCGTCGTGCAGCCAGCGTGCGAATCGGTAGCGAACGCCGTCACGCTCGCCGAGCTGTACGACCGGACCCTCCCAGTTCGCGAGCACGAACGGCTTCCCGCGCGTCACGAGCGAAAGTGACTTTCCGTTCGGGGCGGGAGCGTACTCGTCGAGATAGCGTGCCGGCTCGTAGAACTTGCGATTGCGCTGCGTGCGTGGGCTCGCGTAGGTGACCGGGACGAGACGCGGTTGCCCGCCGTCACCGTCGAGTACGAAGAGATCGGCCCCGGCGTGGTAGACGATCCGGCGACCGTCACTGCTCGGATGCCGCACATAGTAGTCGGCGTGTGCCGTGTGCCGTTTCAGGTCCTCGCCGGTCGGGGAACAGGAGTAGAGGTTACCGACCCCTTCGTGGTCGGAGGTGAAGAAGACCCGTTCGCCGACCCACAACGGATGCGTGACGTTGCCCGGCAGCGATATCAGCCGCTCGAAGCGGCCCGAACCGTCGGCGTCTATCCACAGATCGCCGGCGGTTCCTCCCCGGTAGCGCTTCCAGAACGCCGGCTCCCGCGTCACCATGCCGTACCGCCCGATGACCATCCGCCCGCCCGGTCCGAACGAGGCGGTAAGCGCCGGGCCGACCGGAAGCTCGTTTACGTGTCGAGACGCCGGCGACACGGTGAACAGGCGCATCATCCGCTCGAACGGTGATCCGCTGTTGCTTGCGAATACGATCTCGCCCTCCGGTGTCCACCCGGTGACCATTGTGGTGGCGCCGAGAAAGGTAAGCCGCTCCGGCTGACCGCCGAGCGCCGGAATCGCGTATACCTCGCTGATTCCTTCCTCTCGACCGGTGAATGCGATCTGCTCTCCGTCGGGCGAGAAGCGCGGATAGCTGCTCGACCCGAGCCCGGTGGTCAGACGCCGAGCGACCCCACCTTCCGCGGGGACGGTCCACAGATCGTCCTCGGCGGCGAACACGATCGTCTGTCCGGAAATCGATGGAAACCGGTAGTAGCCCTGCATGGTTCCTCCATGGTGCGGCGCCCCCGCTTGCACCCCCAAACTGCGTAACACTCATTTCGGTTTGGTGCAATGAAACGAAGCGGAGTCATCACCGGACGGACCCGTTGCCACACTTCGTGCAACGTTTGCACGGTGCTTGCATTGACAGTGAGCCCGCGAGCGGTGAACATGATCCCGGCATGAAGCACGTACCGTTGAAAGAGATCGCGAAGGCCACCGGGGTATCGGTGTCCACCGTTTCGCGGGTCATGACACACCATCCCGGCATCAGTGAGGCCACGCGGGAGCGGGTTCTCGAGGCCGCGCGAAGGATGCGCTACGCACCGCACGGGGCCGGCCGGAGCCTCTCGACGAACCGGGCGATGACCGTAGCCTTTCTCTCATATCGAAGGCGCGTTCCGTCGCGCATGGTAACCGCTTCCAGCGATCAGGCGGGCGTTCTCGACGTGCTCGAGCCGGAAGGGTACAGCCTGCTCGTCGCAAGCATATCGGATGAGGAGCTGCGACGGCCGCGGGAGCTGCGGATTCTGCGCCAGCAGCAGGTCGACGGGCTGATCCTCGAGGGGCCGACCCTCCCCGCGGCGTTCGTGCAGGAGCTGCACAATATGGGTATTCCGATGGTTCATGTCGACGGTACCGAGGGAAGCGGCCGTATCGATATGGTCCTGCACGAGAACGAGCGCGGGGCGGGCGACATCACCCGTCATCTGATCGAGCAACACGGCCGGCGCCGCCCGGTGTTCGTGAGCGGGCCGTCACACTGGATCAGCTCGGCCGAGCGCCGGCGCGGCTATGAGTCGGCGCTATCTATGTTCGCGATGACCCCCTCTGTAATAGAGATGCCGGATACGACCACGGAGACCGGTCGGGAAGCAGCCCGCATCATATTCCGCGAATATGGTGATGCGGACGCCGTCGTTGCCGTGAACGATGCTGTGGCGTTCGGGTTCATGGACGAAGCGAAGCGGCGAAAAATTACTATTCCGCAGCGTATGGCGGTGACCGGATTCGACGATATCTCCTGGGCGTCGTTCAGTCATCCTTCCCTGACGACGATTCGAACCTATCCGGAGGAGATGGGCCGTCAGGCGGCGGGACGGCTTCTCGAGCTCATGCGGCGGGCCGCGAACGGCCCTCCGGCCCCGGTTACGATTCGCGTCGGTGCCGACCTGGTTTGTCGCGAATCGTGCGGATGTTCCCCGGTGTGATTCAGGATCCCACCGATTTCGCCATTTGATGAAGAAATTGTTTGACGCCTACCGGAAGTGGGCGTAGACTGTCCTTGCACAGAATGCAAGCGCTTGCATGTCGCTTGCATATCGATTGCAGGGAGGTAACTTATGATTCGGCGTATTGCACTGTTCGCGGTGCTCGGCATAGCGTCTGCGGGACTTCTGTTCGCCGGTGGAGCGGCGGAGGCGGATCCCGACACTCCGGTGGAGATCAGGCTCGCAACCTGGGCGGGATCGGAGGAGGCGAACGAGCTTCAGGAGATTCTCGATGAGCTCAATGCCGAGAGCGACGTCTATTACATCACTCAGGAATCGAGTCCGGCCGAGTATTACACGAACCTTCAGACGCAGGTTGCCGGCGGCACGGCGGCCGATCTGATGTGGCTCGACCAGGACAATCTGATCGACTTTGCCGCCCGCGGTGCGCTGCTCGATCTGAGCGACATGATCGAGGGAGATGACCATGCCGCGGCCGATCTCGCCGGCTACTTCGAGACACCGCTCGAGCGGTTCACCTATGACGGGCGGGTCTACGGATTGCCGTGGATATCGATGCCGGTAATGCTCTACGTGAATGTGGACCACATGCGCGAAATCGGGGTCGATCCGGACGAGATCAACGACTGGACATGGGACGAGTTCCGGGAAGCGGCGATCGCGCTCACGCGCGACAGCGAGGGTCGGACGCCGGTGGACAGCGGGTTCGACCGTGACGAGATCGAACGCTACGCGTTCTCGATGGTGCCCGGCTGGCCTCCGCTTCAGCAGTGGATCTGGCAGGCCGGCGGCGAAGAACTGACCGAAGATCTATCCGCCTCACCGATCGACAGCGACGAAGCGCTCACCGGCGCGGAGTTCATCTACGAGCTGTTGCACGAGTATCACGTCGCTCCGAGCCAGAGCATAATCGGCGATCGCGGTTTCGATCAGATGATGCGGGACGGGCAGGTGTCGATGTTCATGGGCGGCGCAGCAGACGACCTCGAGCGAAACGACGAATACGAGATCCGCGCGTTCGTGCTGCCGGCCGGGCCGACCGGAAGTCGCGCGAACTGGGCCTGGATCGGTGGCATGTCGATCTGGGAAGGTACCGATCATCCGGAGATCGCCTACGAGGCGTTCATGGATCTCACCGACGCGATCCATTACTGGAAGGTTCCGTCTCCACGGGTTGACTTGGCGAACGCAGAGACGATCGTCGAGCTGCAGCCACACAAGGTAGACTCGGCGGAAAACATCATTACTTCGCTCGAGCATTTGCGCGCTCCGAACCTTTTCCCCGGATTCTCGGAGTGGGCCACGGTGTTCGGCGAGCGATATGTCGATCCGATCGTCCGCGGCGACGACCGGCCGGAGGAGATCGCGAGCGATGTCCGTGCGATGCTTGAAGACATCCTCGAGGACTACCGCTGATACCGGACAGGGCGCGCCCGGCTTGAGGCCGGGCGCGCATTGAAGCACCGTTTGATTTAAATCATGAGGGAGGCGTGGACGCGGTATGCAACCCCATCTGGCAACCGCTATCCGGTTCGTGATCGTTCTCGCCGGTGTATCAGGGCTCATGGTGCTTGTTCATCGTGGGTTGCGCGTGGTGGGCGTCCGGCGCGAGGCGGCTACCGGATATGCGCTCATCACGCCGTGGCTGGTCGGGTTTCTGGTATTCACTTCGTTCCCGATGATCGCCTCGGCGTATCTGAGCTTCACCGATTACAACATCCTCCAGCCGCCGAACTGGATCGGGCTGGAGAACTTCCGGCGCATCTTTACCCGGGACATCGACTTCTATCCGGCAATCCGGTTGACTCTGCTCTATGCGTTCCTGAGCGTGCCGATCGGCGTTGCCGGAGCGCTTGTGGTCGCCATGCTCCTGGCCAACGACCTTCGCGGCATCGGCATCTATCGCACCGTGTACTATCTGCCGACCGTTCTGCCGGAGGTTGCGGTCGCGCTGTTGTGGCGCTGGATATTCAACCCGCAGGCCGGGCTGCTCAACCGCATCATCATGCCGGTGTTCCGACTGTTCGGGCTATCGCGGCCGGACTGGTTCGGTGATCCGACCTACGTCCTGCCGGCGTTCGTCATCATCAGCCTGTGGGGAATTACCGGGGTGAACATGGTGATCTTTCTGGCGGCGCTGAAGAATGTACCGCTGCACCTCTACGAGGTGGCGTTCATAGACGGCGCCGGAGGCTGGAAGCGCTTCCGGCACATCACCATTCCGATGATAAGCCCGGTCATCTTCCTACAGGTCGTCCGCGGCATTATCGGGGCGCTGCAGATCTTCACCGTCTACGCCTTCACCAATCCGACACCGAGGGCCGGCAAGTTCATGAGTTTCTACATCTACCAGACCGGCTTTCAGCAGTTTCGTATGGGCTACGCGAGCGCGCTCGCGTGGATCCTGTTCGCGATCATTCTCGTGCTCACGCTGATGGTACTCCGCTCCTCGGAGATGTGGGTCTACTACGAAGGAGAGCGCAAATGAGCAGCGTTCAGGGAGCCGCCGGCGGAAAGCTTGCCTGGTGGGAAAGCCGGCGCACACGCGATACGGTCATGAGGGCGGTTTCGTACGTCGTCGTCATTGCCGGAGCGGCGATTCTCACGGTTCCGTTTCTCTGGATGCTTTCGAGCTCGCTCAAGCCGGCCCACGCGGTGTTCGCATCACCCCCTCAATGGATTCCCGATCCGGTCATGTGGCGCAACTACGTGGACGCCTGGACGGCTATGCCGTTCACCCGATTCCTCATTAACACGGTTTTCATCATCGCGCTCGGCCTCTCCGGCGAGCTTCTGAGCTGCACGGTGGTTGCATACGGCTTTGCCCGCTACCGATTCCCCGGACGGAACGTGCTGTTCATTATACTGCTGTCGACGATGATGTTACCGTACGTCGTCACCCTCATCCCGACGTTCCTGATCTGGCGTACCTTCGGGTTGATTAATACATTCGATCCGCTGGTAATCGGGGCGATCTTCGCATGGGGTCCGTTCCACATCTTCCTGTTGAGACAGTTCATGCTTACGGTCCCGGTTGAGATGGAGGAGGCGGCGATCGTCGACGGAGCGCACACGATGCAGCGGTTCGCCTACATCATGATCCCGCTGATTCGTCCTGCGCTGCTCGCCGTCGGCGTGTTCACGTTCCAGGCGTTCTGGAACGACTTTCTCGGTCCGCTTATCTATCTCAACGACATGAGCAAATACACGATGAACCTCGGTATCTATTTCTTCATGGGCGGGCCGGCGGAAGCGCCGCAGTGGCACTGGCTCATGGCGATGTCGACAATGCTTGCGATTCCCGTGCTCGTGCTCTTTTTCGTGGCCCAGCGCTACTTCATAGAAGGGCTCACGGTGACGGGACTGAAAGGTTAGCGCAGAGAGTACCACATCATGAACACGAACACTTCAACTTCAGGGCTTTTCGATATACGCAACACCGATCTCGGACCGGACTCATCGCTGATAATCGCGCGAACATTCGGTCTCTCCGACGACCGTGTGCGACGAATCAGCGGGCAGATCGAATCGATGGATGAGGCGGAGGTAAGCCGCATACTCGAAGAGACGAGACGGCGGTTCGCCGGAAGGCATCGGGGTGTCGACCGGCTCTTCGACGAACGCGCGGAGCTCGTCTCGGCGCACGCGCCTCATACGCGGTCCTGGTCGGGCGATCGTCGCCGAGTGCTCGGCGCCTGCTTTCTCATGGAGTATTCGATCGCCTCGGCGGCGGTATTCAACCCGTCGATCTGTCCGCACCCCGACCAGGGCGGTCTCGCGGCAGGCGAGCGGAGGGCGATCGTGAGTCTGCGGGCGGTCGGCGAAGGGCATATCTCGAGCGTGCTCTTTCGGGAGGCGATTCTCGGCGCCGACGGTGCGGTGGATATTGCACCTGCCGACTCCCCGCTCGATACCGGAACGCTCGGCGGCGACCCGTCAACGGGCGAGTATGAAGTGTTTTTCGACGACGGAGTGCCGCTTGGCGCCCGAACACTCTTTCCTGTGGCCCCCGACGAGAAGGTGGGACTGGAGGATGTGCGCCTGGTGCAGTTCGCTGACCTCGCCGAGTCGGGGGTACGGGCACCGGACGGGATCGACGGCGTGGCGAGCAGAGTCCGTTACTACGGAACGGTCACCGGGTACGACGGCGAACACATCGTACCGAAGATGATCGAAACGAGCGACTTCCGCCGGTTTCGGATATTCCCCCTTTCCGGGGCGCAGGCCGCGAACAAGGATATGGGGCTCTTTCCCCGGAAGCTCGGCGGACGCTATTGGATGGTCGGCCGACAGGACGGACAGCGGATGTCGATAATGCACTCCGATTCGATCGAGCACTGGGAGACAACCGAGCTTCTGCGCGAACCGTACTTCGACTGGGAGATAATGCAGATCGGCGGGTGCGGCTCACCGATCGAAACGAACGATGGCTGGCTCGTGCCGATGCATGGGGTCGGTCCGTTTCGCCGTTATAGCATCGGCTTCTACCTGCTCGACCTCGACGACCCCGCTCGCGTGCGCGCGGTTTCCCGGCGGCCGGCCATCGAGCCGGCAGACGATGAACGCGACGGCTACGTCCCGAACGTCGTGTACACTTGTGGTGCGATGCCGCACGGTGAGCGGCTGATCATGCCGTACGCGGTGAACGATACGGCGATTCATGTCGCGGTCGGCGAGACAGCCGGCGTTATCGAATCGCTCGTCGAGGTATAGCGCGGCGGTGGTGTGGCGGGCCGCCCGGCGTGTCGCACCGCTGCGCTCACTCCGATAATCGGCTCGCCGGCGGGAGACTGCCGGCCGGAGACATCCGGCGCAAGACAGCGGCGAAATCTCCACTTAGAATAGTATCATGCGGACGCTCTTGCTGGTCGAAGACGAGGCGATTATCGGTCTGGCCCAGGCGCGAATGCTCGAGGGGCACGGCTATTCGGTGGTTCGGGCGATCAGCGGCGAGAGGGCTGTCGAGATCATCGAAGGCGGTGAGGAGATCGATCTCGTGCTCATGGATATCGATCTGGGAGATGGGATCGACGGACCGGAAGCCGCGCGCCGCATTCTGGAAATCCGCAGGCTGCCGATCGTGTTCCTGAGCGCGCACGCGGAGCGCGAGGTAGTAGAGCGCGTACGGAAGATCACTCGATACGGGTACGTCATCAAGAACTCCGGCGATTTCGTGCTCCTCTCGTCGATCGAGATGGCGTTCGACCTGTTCGATGCGCATGAGGAGATGCGGCGCAGTCGCGCGATGCGCGAGGCGATGCTCGCGAACATCGACGACGTGATCGCGATCGTCGACCGCCACGGAATCACGAGATATCGCAGCCCGAACAGTGCTCGCGTATTCGGCTGGAGCGCCGAAGAGGTCATTGGCCGTCCGGCGGGGCAGAACATCCATCCCGACGATCGCGAGGAAATGAGCAGGGTGCTCTCCGAGGCGATTCTTCGCGACGGCGGATCGTGGTACGGCGAGTGCCGTTATCGGTGCAAGGGCGGAGAGTACCGGTGGGTGGAGTATGCAGTCACAAATCGGTTGAGCGATCCCGATATCGGAGGGCTGCTCGTCACCCTGCGAGACATTACCGAGCGCAGGCAGCGCGAGCGCGAGGTCGCGCAGCAGAACGCATTTATACGCTCGATCCTGGAGAACCTTCCGACCGGCGTAGCGTTCAATCATATCGACAACGGAGAGACGCTCTACATGAATCCGGCATTCTCCCGGATCTACGGCTGGCCCGAAGATGAGCTCGTACACGTGGAGCGGTTCTTCGAATGTGTCTATCCTGATCCGGAGTATCGCCGGGAGATCCGCGATCGCATTCTGTCGGATATTGAAAGCGGAGATCCGCAGCGCACGCAGTGGGACGAGGTAGAGGTCACCACGAAAAGCGGTGAGAAACGCTTTGTACGGGCGGTGAATATTCCGATTCCCGAGCAGGACATTATGGTTTCTACGGTCGAAGACCGCACTGTCGCCGTTCGGGCGAATCGTGCCCTCGAGTGGGAGCTGCGTTTTCGGGAGATTGTCAGCGAAATCTCCGCTGACGTTGTAAAAACATCGCCGAACGAACCCGGGTCGCTCGACCGGACGGTCAATCGTGCGCTTCGGCATATCGGTGAGCTCTTCGATGTCGACCGTGATTACGTGTTCCTCTTCTCGTCCGACCGAAAAACCATGGATAACACCCATGAATGGTGTGCGCCCGGAATTGATCCGCAGGCCGATTCGCTGCAGGAGGTTCCGATCGATCGTTACTCGTGGGCGCTCTCGACGCTTTGCGAAGGTGAGCCGCTCGTCATCGGTGATGTCGAGACTCTCCCGGCGGAGGCCGCGGCTGAGCAACGGAAGTTTCGCGAGCAGAAGGTGGTGTCGGTGCTCGCGGTGCCGCTTGCGAGCGCCGGAGAGGTCATCGGATTCATCGGACTACATTCGGTACGGCGGAAGGTTTCTTGGTCTCCCGAGACGGTGTCGCGGGTGAAGATCATCGCCGAGATCGTGTCGGCGGCAATAGGGCACATGCGAGCCGACCGCGAGTTACGTGAGAGCGAGAGTCGTTATCGGGAGCTACTAGAGGAGCGGGAGCTCCTGTTGCGGGAGGTGTACCATCGGATTCGGAATAATATGAGCGTAATGAAGAGTCTGCTCTCCATTCGGGCGCGAGCTCTTTCTGACAGCCGCGTGGCCTCCGCGCTCCAGGAGGCTGCCGGACAGATCCAGAGCATGATCACGCTTTACGATCGGCTTCATTTCTCTACCGACTTCCGCTCCATCGCACTCGGCTCCTATCTGACCGACCTTATCGATGCGATACGCGAAACGGCGCCCGGTACGGTCTCGATAGACACCGGGATCGCCGTCGAGCCGCCTCCTGCCGGTCCGAAGATCGCCTTTCCCATCGGCATAATCGTGAACGAGCTGATCTCCAACTCGATCCGGCACGCGTTTCCCGGTCAACGCGCGGGCACGATCTCGATTCGCCTCGAACGGGTCGACGAGCGACGATTCCGGCTCGAATACCGCGATGACGGGGTCGGATTGCCGGTGGAGTGGGGAGAAGATGTCGTGGCGCCTTCCGATGGGAACGGCGGGTTCGGGCTGATCCTGATTCGTACGCTTGCCGAACAGCTGGATGCGGTCTTAGAGTTCTCACCGGCGGGATCGGGCCAGGGAGCGGCGATCGATCTCACGTTCTCCGTGCCGGTGGATCGGACGGACGAGCAGACTACGTAGATAGCGGGCGACAGCGGCGTGACAGCGCGGGTAACCACGCTTCGCTGCATCGCACGCGTGCAAAGGAGAGGATGGCTATGGCTACAGATGAAGCGAAGAGTCGACTTGTCGCCGGTTTGCGCGGTGAGGGAGCGCACCTGACGCTCGAGGATGCGGTGCGTGATTTTCCGGATGAGCTCATGAACGAGCGGCCGTCGCATGTGCCGTACTCCTTTCACCATCAGCTCGAGCACATCCGGATCGCTCAGGACGACCTCTTCCTCTATGCGTCGAAGCCGGGGCACTCCTCGCCGGCATGGCCGGACGAATACTGGCCGCCTCGCGATGCGACCGTAGACCGCGCAGGGTGGAATCGGACGATCGAGGCGATCCGGCATGACCGCGAGCGCTTCATCGAGTTCATCGAGTCGCCGGAGTGCGATCTCTTTGCGCCGGCCGAGCACATGGGTGGGCGAACCGTCTACCGGGCGGCACTCCTCGCGATCGACCACACCGCCTACCATCTCGGCGAATTCGTCATGGGGCGGCAGATCCTCGGCCACTGGCGTTCGGAGCTCGAACGGTAGGGAGGGAGTCGAGTTCGCAACGCTGCGAATGATGATGGCGAACGTGGCCTATGCGGGATAGCGGTTGCCCGGTGCGGCCGAAACGTTGTACTGGAGGGGTGAATCGTGAGCGAGCCGGTTCGACGGATTGTTAGATGGGCACGATCGCACGAAAACATCCGGGCGGTGCGTCTTGTCGGCTCTCGCGCGAATCCGGAAGGCTCGGTCGATGAGTTCTCCGACTACGATATCGAGCTCTTCGTGCGCAACACACGCCCATTCACCGATGAATCGTCCTGGCCGGAGGAGTTCGGCGAGATTGCCGTGCGCTGGCCCCTGACTCCGCGGCCGACGACCGGCCCCGATTGGATTACGCAACTCGTGCAGTACCGCGACGGGCTGCGGATCGACTTCCAGATCACCGGGAGCGATTCTGCGTTCGCCGAGACCGGCAGGGATGCGTGGATGCTGCTGCTGGACAAGGAGACGGGGTGGGTAATCGACGACACGGACGAGATGACCGGCGCGCCACCAGCTTCGCAGACAATCGACGGCGATGCGATCGCGGGAGCAACCGGCCTGCACTCCGATCGGCCGACCCGGGGGAGATCACTTCACGTCGACGAGCCGGCGACCCTCGATGAAGTCGTCGATCGAGTGAACTCGTTCTGGTGGGATGTTCTGTACGTCGGCAAGGCGCTCTGCCGCGGCGAGCTGAACCTTGCGCGATTCATGCTCGAGTCGGTGATCCGCTTTGAGATGATTACCCCGTTGCTGCGGTGGTACGCGGTCGCCCTGGCGGATGAGCCGATCAACACCGGCCTTTCGGGCCGGAGGCTCCACGAGCACCTTCCCGAGTCGGTCTGGCAACACTATCTGCGAACGTTCGCGGGCTCCGATGAGGAGGATACGTGGCGAGCGACCCTCGAATCCGGGGAGCTCGTGGGGCGGATCGGCGAAGAGCTCTGTGAGCGACTTCTGCCGGACCGCACCGACGCGAGCTCGGGATATCCCTCACACACCGATGAGGCGGTCAGCGCGCTGCTCGGCGAACAGTACGAGCTGTGGCGAAGGTCGCACTAACCTGCATTCCACGTTTGCCCACCGCGGCAAGCCCTTATGGGCGACGGTTTCGCCGAAATGGGCGGCGTCGCCCGAATCCGAGAATGCGCGATTGCGCGCCCGACCATCTTACCTTATTCTTCTCTTTGAGTTGTTTTACCTTTCGAAATATTGCGTAGACTTTCCTACCCAATACCGGTACTCTCGGTTCGTGGTGTTCGCTACGTGGTGTAGGAGGAAGACGCATGGGTCACAGTTTCGTTTCGAGATCGTTATCGCTCCTCTTCGTTACCGGTATGCCTGACTCCGCCGGTCCGCCGGAATTGGAGCGACTATGCGCGTAGTTGAACACTGTGTTCACGGCAAACACTCGGACCCCGCCGAATGTGAAGACGGAGTCTTTGCCGGCGAGCATTTCGTCGCGGTCGTCGACGGGTCGACGGACAAAAGCGGCAAGCGTTTCGCCGATCGAACTCCAGGACGGGTGGCTCGCGATCTGATTCTCGAGGGTCTCGAAGATGCCGATCCGGAGTGCGGACCAAACGAGTTGATCGAAATGATGGATCGTCGGATATCCGACTGGTACGCACAAAACAACATCGTAAATCGGATGGAAAGAGAGCCTGCTTCTCGGGCGAGCGCTTCGATAGCCGTGTACTCGGCACATCGGCGAGAAGTCTGGATGGTGGGCGATTGTCTCGCGCGGACAGAGAACGATCTCATTCAAAACGACAAGCGCATCGACCATCTTCTCGCGGAGTTGAGAGCGTTCGTTCTCGAATCGCGGGTCTTCGATGGGGCGAATGAAGCAGAGCTTCTTCGAAACGATGAAGGTCGAGCTGCAGTCGCTCCTTTTCTCGTGCTGCAGAGTCGGTTTCAGAATCGGGAACTCAGTTCCGACTTCAACTACCACGTGCTCGACGGCTTCCTGCCGGCGAAACGTGGTATCCGGATCGAGAGAATTCCGGATGATTGCCGGCAGTTGGTTCTCGCATCGGATGGTTATCCGGACCCGCGAATGACGCTGGCCGAAAGCGAACGAGTGCTTGGCAAGCTGCTCGAGCAGGATCCGTTGCTATTTCGATCGCTTCGTTCGACCAAGGGAGCGTATCCCGGGCAGCGATCGTTCGACGACAGGGCGTATATCCGGATCGAGATACCGTAATCGCCATCGCGTCCTTGCGGCGGCCGGACAGCGCTCGTATAGTGTTGTCCGTGACCAATATCGAGCGCAGACGCGAGATACTGAAAGAACTCAAAGAGAGCGGTTCAGCGCGGATCGATGAACTGGCCGCGCGGCTCGATGTGACTCGCGTTACGATCCGAGCGGATGTTGCGGACCTCGAGCGACGTGGCCTCGCGGTTCGCTCGCGCGGCGTTGTTCTGGCACCGGAACGAGGTGAGCTTCCTCGCTACGTGACCAATACGATTCATGAACACCGGGAGGCGAAGGATGCAATCGCCCGCTCTGCGGTTAAACTGCTCGATCCCGGATCGACGGTCATACTGGATTCCGGGAGCACCAACGCCGTACTTGCAGGGCGTTTGAGCGATCTCCCGCTCACCGTGATCACGAGCTCTATTCCGGTTATTCTTGAGCTTGCCGATGCGACGGAGATCGATCTGATCGTCAGCGGAGGCGTGTTGAGAAAGCCGTCGCTCGCAATGGTGGGAGAGTTCGCACGCGCGCTCTATCAGCACGTTCATGCCGATATCGCTTTCATCGGGGCAGGCGGGTACACGTTGGAACACGGTCCCACCGGGCCGAATCTGCTCGAAGCCGAAACAAAGCGGCTGATTATCGCTGCAGCTGATACGGTATGTCTTCTTGTCGACTCTTCCAAGCTCGGCAAACGTCTCATGGCGGCGATATGCGACTGGTCTCGGATCAACTATCTCGTAACAGATCGGATGGAACCCGGACTCATCGATGCGTTCCGCGACGAGGGTGTCGAGGTTATCCTGCCGGAATAGCGAGCTAACTCGGCCGGCGCCGAGAACGTTTTCTGCATGTACCACGAGTCGCCTTCGGTTCTCGCCGCCGGTAGCGACGATTTCGATCGGCGGCTCGTATCCGTTTCGCGTTGTACTCCTCGAGAAAGCTCGAACCGAGTATACCGGTGGGAAGGGCGACAAGGCCGATCCCGGAGATCGCTACGATGCCGGCGAGAACCCGGCCGAGGGGAGTGATCGGATATATGTCTCCGTATCCGACGGTGGTGAGTGTTGCGACCGCCCACCATATCGAAGTCACGATGTTCGTGAACGCTTCGGGCTGAAGCGGAGACTCGACGTAGTACATGAGCGTCGCGGCCGAAACTATGGTCAACGCAGTGAGGAAGAAGGTGATCCCCAGCTCGTCGCGCCTCTTGATTATCACGGTTCGCATCGTTCCGATCGCCGATGTGTAGCGGTTGAGTTTGAGCATACGCATGACGCGGGCGAGCCTGAGAATACGCAGTGCGCGAAGGTCGAGCGGTATGAGAAGCGGCAGATAGAACGGAAGTATCGCGGCGAGGTCGACGATCGCAAGCGGTGAGACGATATAGCGTATCGCCGCGAGGAACGGAGGGCTTTCGGGATAGCGCAGATCGCTGACCGATAGGCGGAGCAGATACTCGATCGTGAATAGCGTGACCGACAGCAGCTCGAACCAGCGAAAGAAGGCGCCGTAGCGTAACGCCAGCGGATCGAACGATTCGAGCACCACCGCAACAACGTTCGCGATGATGAGCGAGCCTATGATGGTCTCGAGCGCTGCGGAGTTTACTGCACGACCTCCGCCGTCCAGCATCTCGTGGACTTTTTCCCGGCGCGTCATTTCTGCCATTGCGGTATCCTCTAAAATACACGAACATAGGCGAATCGCAATGAATCGTTCGATGACGTTGACCGCGACTTCGCGCGCGGCGGAGCGATTGCGCGCTGTCGATCTGATTGCGGGTGGTATCTGTCTCCTTTTCGCGTCGCTCAACCTCGTTTTTATCGGGACGCACGAAATACAAGTCGGTGCCATACCGCTCGACCGGAACGCAGGTGCGGCGTTGGCCTGGTTCGCCTGCCTTCCGACCATACTCCTGCTCGTTCGATGGTACACCCGGCGCGGTGGAGAGCCGATCGGCTTCGTGAGAACGTTCTATGTCCAGGCGATGTATGCGCTCTTCTTCCCGGAGGTGATCTACCTGAGCCAACGGATCGCCGGCGGCGCATCGTTCGATGCGATCTACTACCGGATGGACGAAGCGATATTCGGTTTTCAACCGGCGGTCGAGCTTCCGGCGCTCTTCGGTCATCTGCCGTGGCTCAACGAGATTTTCTACTTCGCCTATTTTTTCTACTACCTTCTGATTACGGTGGGAATGTGGAGACTCTATTTTCGAGGTCGCGAAAACCGGCTGTCGCGCCTCCGTGCTGAGCGTGGGCTCTTCATTATCACCGCAAGCTTTGCCATTCTCTATGTCTGGTATCTCTTCTACCCGGTGCACGGACCGAAGTATTACATCGAGCCGCTGCGCGAGGCGTGGTACAGCGACCTCGACGGATACCTTTTCGCGTGGCTGATGCGCCTGGTGTTCGATAACTCCAACCTCGCGGGCGCGGCGTTACCCTCCTCGCACGTGGCGGTCAGCCTTATCGCCATCGAACTGAACAGGAGGTGGAATCGTTACCTGTTTCGGCTCTTTGCGCCACTGACCCTCCTGCTCGTCATCTCGACGGTCTATCTCTATGCGCACTACGCCGTCGACGTATTTTTCGGTGTCGCCGCGACGCTTCTGCTCTTCCCGGTAACGACGGCGCTCTATGGTCCGGCCGAACGGTTGGCCGCCCGCGTTCCTGTTCGATGGGTCGCCGATGCCGGACGTCCCGACACCCGGCGGACCCGTGTGCGTAGCGAGCTCGACGGTTGACGGCGGGTGTGCACACAAGAGCCCGCCGGTGCCCCCGGTCCTATACCTGAGCGAGCACCAGGCTCGAATTGTGGCCACCGAATCCGAACGAATTTGAGATCGCCGCGCGAATCGGGTTTTCCACCGCTTCGGTGGGGATGCGAATATCCGGCAGCTCGGGATCGGGATTCTCGAGGTTCAGGTTGGCCGGCACGAGCCCGTGCTGCATGGCGCTGATCGTGAGAATGGCCTCCAGTCCGGCTGTCGCTCCCAGCAGATGCCCGTGATACGACTTGGTCGAGCCGACAAAGGTACGGTCGGCACTCTCGCGAAAGAGATCGTACACTCCATGTATCTCGGCGATATCGCCTACCGGTGTGGATGTACCGTGGGTGTTAACATAGTCGACCTCATTCGGTGAGAGCTCTGCCTGATCGAGTGCCATGCGCATTGCGAGCGCCGCGCCGCGCCCTTCGGGGTCCGGGGCGACGAAATCATATCCATCTCCGGACAATCCGCAGGCCCGAACCTCGCAGAGGATCGGGGCGCCCCTTCGTCGGGCATGCTCATACTCCTCGAGGATGAGTATGGCCGCCCCCTCGCTGAGCACGAACCCGTCGCGATCGCGGTCGTATGGTCGCGAAGCCCCCTGCGGATCGTCGTTTCTGCTCGAGAGCGCCCGCATATTCGCGAACGCGGCGATCGCCAGCTCGTCGACGACCCCCTCGGACCCACCGGCGATCATAACGTCGGCCATATTGCTGCGGATGATCAGCTGCGACATCGCGATCGAGTGATTCGCGGTCGCGCACGCGGTCTGCAGGCTGATATTCGGCCCGGTGAAGCCGTAGGTCATACTGAGCAGACCGGATGCCATATTCCCGATCGACATCGGGATATAGAACGGACTCACACGGCGGGCTCCCCGGGTTTCGAGGGCGACGGAGTTTTCGTGCTGGACGTTGAGGCCGCCGATTCCGCTT
>PUOG01000152.1 GCA_003552745.1 Spirochaetaceae bacterium | reverse complement strand
TGCGCTCCTACAACCGGTGGCACTCGAAAATCTCGGTGATTTCGTTGTGCAGCATTTTCCGAACCTGCCGGCTCGCCGCGCCTTTCATCTCCTTCGCCTCCGGACCGAAGAGGTACTCCTGGATGTCGAGCTTCTTCTTGCGCATCTTCGTGTGGAATATATTATCGGAGATGATGTTGATGTCGTAGGCGAGATAGTCCGCGAGCACGTCGTCGGAGATATAGTCCTGGATCGATGTGATGTCGTGGTCGATGAAGTGCTTGCGCCCTTTCGAGTCGCGGGTAAAGCCGCGCACCCGGTAGTCGATGAGCACCACGTCGCTGTCGAAACTGCCGATGAGGTAGTGCAGCGCGCGCAGCGGGCTGATCATACCGCACGTGCTGACATCGACATCGACCCTGAATGTAGCGATTCCGGTACTCGTATCGTGCTCCGGATAGGTGTGTACGGTGATGTGACTCTTATCGAGGTGACCCACGATCGACTGACTTGTGGTGGACGCCTGGATCTCGTCCGGGTCAACCGGGCCCTCGGCAATCAGGGCGGTAACGCTCGCCCCGCGCGGTTGATAATCCTGCGTCGTGATATTCAGCAGCGTCGCATCGATGATATTCACTACCTCGCGCACGATCGTATTGAGCTTCTCGGAGTTGTACTCTTCGTCGATGTACTCGAGATAATCGATCTGGCTCTCGCGCGATCGGGCGTAGCAGATGTCGTAGATGTTGAAGCTCAAGCTCTTGGTGAGATTGTTGAATCCCTCGAGCCTGATCTTGTGTCCTTTTACGGTTCTGAGCAATTTGCGACAACTCCACTGTTCCGGGTGAAAAGGTTCGGCAACGGGACGCTTAAGATATCGCGACCGGCGATCTATTGTCAAAATGTGCCGACACCGGGCAGCCGCGTTTATTCGATGCGGAAATCATTCCCCGTTCACTCCCAGCGCCGATAGAGCTCGTCAATAGTCGATGCAAGCCGCGCGAGCTTCGTCCCGAGCTGCCTCGCGCGGCGGTACTCGCGACGGTCGTTCAGAGTCTCGATCTCCCGCTCGAGCGACTCCTTCTGAGCCTCCAGAGAAATAATGCGCTTTTCGATGCTTTTCGTCGCGGCGCTGGAGCGGTCGCCGGCCGAGGCGCCGCTTCTCGCGGTACGCTGCATTCGGGCTCGGGCGGTAGTGTCCACCCCACCGCCGTTCCGGCGGAATGCGTCGCGCCGCTCCCGCCAGAATTGCGTGAAACCACCGTCGTAGCGCGCGAAAGCGCCGTCTGTGATCTCGGCGATCGAGGTCGCGATGGCGTCGAGGAAGTAGCGATCGTGCGAGACCACGATAACCGTTCCGTCGAAGTCGGCGAGCGCCTCCTCAACCGCCTCGCGAGCGGGGATATCGAGGTGATTGGTCGGCTCATCGAGCAGCAGCAGATTCGCTTTCTCGGCGACGAGGCGCGCGATCTGTACGCGATTGCGCTCGCCTCCGCTGAGTGCGCGCAGGAAGGTCGACTTGCCGCATCCGTTCGGCCCTACGATGCCGATGCGCTCGCCGGTCGCCACCGACAAATATGCGTGTTCGAACAGCGATCGCGACCCGACGCTTCGCGTGTAGTCGATCACATCGACGGCGATGTCGCTGCGAGAGCGAAAACCGGCGAGCTCGATCTCAGGGCGGGTCGCGCTGCGCTCCGGTGCGTCGCTTGCCTCATCGCGTGCGCGGGCGAGCTGCGTGCGTCGGGCGCGAAGCTGCTTTCCCTTCGCCGGGTCGGGACGGGTTCGCGCTTCGTCGGCGAGACGGGCGACGAGACGCTCGAGCCGGTCGAGTTTCTTCCGGTCGGCCTGGTATTGTGACCCCTGAGCCGCGGCTGCGCGGAGCTTCTCCATTCGTGCCTGCGAGTAGCCGCCGGCGTAGCGGGAGACCGAGCCGGCACCATCGATCTCGATAATTCCCGAAACGGTGCGGTCGAGCAGATATCGATTGTGGGAGATGATGAGCGCCGCGCATTCGAGGCCGCGAACAATCGATTCGAGCCAGTCGAGTCCGCCGAGATCGAGGTGGTTTCCCGGTTCGTCCATGATCACGAGATCCGGATCGCCGGCGAGCGCCTTCGCGATGAGGACGAGGTTGCGCTCGCCGCCGGAGAGCTCGTGCATCCGGGCATCGAGTCGGTGTGCAAGACCGACCCGCGCAAGTGAGCGCTCGGCGTTCGATTCGGCCTCCGGTCCGCCGGCGGAGGCGTACCGTTCGGTAAGCGATTGATAGCGGCGCATCTCCCGCTCGAGCGCATCGCCGGTGGTCTCGGCCATCCGGTGCTCGCTTGCGCGCATCTGCTGCTCGATCTCGACGACGGGGCCGAGCATGAGTTCGCGCGCGGTGATGTGCCCCGCTCCGCGATAGTCCTGCGGAACGAGCTCCACGCGTGCGCCGTCGCGTACCGGGAGCGTTCCGGCGGTCGGTTCGAGCTCGCCGGTGATGAGGCGGGCGAGGGTCGTCTTGCCCGATCCGTTGGCGCCGATCAAGCCGAGGCGCTCGCCGCTTACTATGCGAAACGACGCGCTGCGCAACAGCGCACCGGCACCGTAGTCGAAAGAAAGCCCGCTACACTGTACGATTTCCATTGCATTGCCTGCAACGCGTGTGGCCAAAAAACGGCCCCGGAGAGACATGCGTTGCAGTGTCTCCCCAGGGCCGCCTTCGCTTCGCGATCCGTTCAACCGGCACGCTCGATCATGATCTGTCCAACATATGGTAAACGGCGGTGCCGGTCAACGGCCGGAGTGTATGACTGACTCGAGAGTTCGTGTACACTTCGATCAATACGAGACGGATGGAAGGATCTCATTGCAGGCTATCGAGCTCATTGTACCGCTTTTTCTCATCATCATGGTCGGCTATGTCTTTCGAAAGACACGCTTCGTTGCCGACACCTTCGTCGACGATCTGAACCGGATCGTCTTCTATGTCGCGCTTCCGGCAACGCTCTTCGTCGAGACCTCCGACCTGCCGGGCGTGAGTATCGAACTCGCGGTGGCGGCGGCGGCGATGTTCGTCACGATCGTAGTCACGGCGTTCATGGCACTGCTCGTTTCGTTTCGCCTGCAGCCGATGCGCCGCGGTCCGTTCGTGCAGGGCACCTACCGCTCGAATCTCGCGTATCTCGGGCTGCCGGTGGTTTCCACGCTGTTGGGCGCGGAGTCGCTTCCGATCATCGCTATCGGGATCGCCGCCGGCGTAATGACCAATACGGTGGTCAGCATCCTCGTGTTGCGTCTCTTCCAGCACGACGCAGGCACCGCTTCGATTCCGCAACGGTTGCTCGATATAGCGAAGAACCCACTCATCGTAGCGATCGTGATCGGTCTCCTCTTCTCCACCCTGTCGATTCCGGTGCCTTCGCTCGCCGTCGATACCCTCAGCCTCTTCTCGCGGGTGAGTCTACCGCTCATTCTCCTCGTCGTCGGCTTCCGCCTTTCGTTCCGCAACATCGGCGGCTCGCTCGCCGCGGCTTCCGCTTCGGCGCTTATGAAACTGACCGCGATGCCGCTGTTCATGTGGGCGCTGCTGACGTGGGTGTTCCCTGCTACCGCTCTCGTTCGCGCGACCATGGTTCTCCTCGTCGCGATGCCGACCGCGGTGATCTCGCAGAGTTTCGCCGAGGTCTTCCGCGCGGATGAACAGCTTGCCGCCGCGGTCGTTAGTGTGAGCACGCTCGCGGCCGCCGTCACGATTCCGGTGTGGAGTCTGCTGGTGGCGGTATAGTACGGCTACCGGCGCGCGAGCCCGGCCGGATTCAGATTGGAGTACAGGAAGCCTCGCAGCTCCGCCCACGCCTGCGTTGCCGCGCCCTCGTCGAGGATCGTGTCCGGTTGCACGAACGCGTGACCGACGCCGGGATAAATGCTGATGCGATGGTTCACCCGCGCATCGATAAGCGCACTTTCGAACCCGTGTACCCGTTCGAGTGCGATCTGACGGTCCTCGGCAGCGAAGATCCCGAGAACCGGCCCCTTTCCCTGAAGAACGGCGAGCCGTTCGGGATCCGATTCCGTTCCGCCGTAGAGTACCACCGTTGCTCGCGGAACATCGGGTCTCGCAAGCGCGAGCTCCATCGCAATATCGCCGCCGAAACAGAATCCGACGGCGGCGAGCTGATCGGGGTCGGCACCTTCGAGCTGTTCGACCGATTCGGCGACCGCTACCGCGTCGTGTGTGACTCGCTCCATATTGGCGGATAGCCGCAGCGCGAATGCTCCGGGGACCGTGGAAGCGGCTCGCCCGCCATAGAGGTCGGGGACTACGACGGTGTAGCCGTCGAGACTGAGGATTTCGGCAAGCTCGGCCATCGCGCCGTTTAAGCCCCACCACTCGTGAAACATGACGACGACCGGCTGCGGGTTCTCGCTCTCGTTGTCGGCCGGTGGCCGGGCAACGTACGCCTTGATCTCCCGCTCGTCGTCGAGAGTAAGCCGCGCGTTCGCGACAGCCTCGCTTCCCGGGCGGAGAAAGACATCCACACCCGCGAGTGCAAAGAGTGCGACGACCATTCCGGCGGCGAGCAGAAGGAGCAGGACGAGCGCCTGTCCGAGGCGTCGCCGGAAACCGCGCGAGCCGCCTGCGATGCGCTGCGATATGCTCGGCCGGCGCCGCGGTCTCATCATCATCACCATAAAATACTCAAAAGCCTCCGTGCACGGCGCTTACGTGTTTAGCGATCTCCCGCACCCGGTCGTTCGGCGTTCCGGCCGGCTCGAAGTTCGCCGGGCTGCCGGTGAGTACGTTCGCTGCTTCCCAGAGACTTTCGCGAAGCGCGGTGAGGCTGTAGCCGCCTTCGGTGACGTAGATGAGTCTGCCGTCGCAGAATTCGTCGGCGAGCTCGCACTCCAGAGCGGCGAACGAAGCGTAGACGCGGCTCGACAGCTGCATGCCGCCGAGCGGGTCGTCGTGATGGGCGTCGAAACCGGCGCTGACGATGAAGAGGTCGGGTCGATATGAGCGGACAGCCGGGGCGACGAGCTCATGCATGAGATAGAGGTAGTCGTCGTCATCGCAGGCGCCCGGGAGCGGGACGGTCAGCGTCTTGCCGGAGCCGGCGTCCGCACCGGTTTCGCCGAGCCGGCCCGTTCCCGGATAGTGCGGATACTGATGCAGACTCGCGTAGAAGATGTCGTCGCGTCGATAACTCGAGTGGAAGGTACCGTTGCCGTGGTGGACGTCCCAGTCGAGGATGAAGATGCGCTCCAGTCCGCGCTCGAGCGCATGGCAGGCGGCGACCATTACGTGATTGAAAAAGCAGAAGCCGGCGGCATGGTCGGCTTCCGCGTGATGCCCGGGCGGGCGCGAGGCGACAAGGGCACGCGGCCGCGGTGAATCGAGTACCGCATCGACCGCCGCGGCGGCGCATCCACTCGCCCGGCGGGCGGCCGCGTAGCTGTGGCGGTTCGCGGCGGTATCGGCGTCGAATACGGTGAGGTCGCGCTCGGCGCTGGTGGCGACGCTGTCGATATACTCGGCGGTGTGGACGGCGCGCAGCTCTTCATCGGTCGCGTCGCGCGGCTCGCCGGCGATCAGATAGTCGGTGAAAGATGCGCCGTCAAGCGTCTCATACATCGCTCGCACTCTCTCGGGCCGTTCCGGATGCATGTCCGGTTGCTCGTGCAGTTCGAATACGGGATCTCGGAATACGGTAATCGCCAATAGAAGCTCCTGAAACAAACGCGTGCTCGAACGCTTGACCACCATCGGCCTATGGAGCCAAGCTGATTCGAGACGTCATGAGTATACTCGCGCGTGAAATCGGAAAACGCAAGCTCACCCACTACCTTCAAACGGCGTTGCTCGCGTTGCTGATGGTTGTCCCGATCGTTGCCATCGGGCGGAATCTCTTCGGTCCCGTCGGTTTCACGGCGATCGGTATCGCTGTGGTGGTACTCGTCGCCCAGGCCAATCGGCAGACACCGCTGCATCTGCTGCGAAACGCCGTGCCGCTTCGATACTACGAGGCGCCCCAACTCCACGAGGTGACCGGAGAGCTTACCGAGCGTGCGGGACTGCGAAGCGTCCCGATGCTCTATCTCATGCCTTCTCGCGTGCCGAACGCGGCGACGATCGGTCGTCCGGAGGAGGCGGTGATCATCGTTACCGACGGGTTGCTGCGACGGCTGAGCGTGCGCGAGGTTGCCGGCGTCCTCGCCCATGAGATCAGCCACATTCGCAACAACGACCTTACGTTTTTCGCGTTCGCCGAGGTGACGAAGCAGGTCACGATTCTGCTCGCACGGTTCACGTGGTTCTTCGTCCTGTTACAGCTGCCGCTCATGATGTTCACCGGTGAGATCGTTCCGCTGGACATTCTCCTTCTCGTGGTTGCTGCGCCGTTTGCGGTTTTCTTCCTGCAGCTCGCGCTGCTGCGTACGCGCGAGTTCGCGGCGGATCTCGGGGCGGTGGAACTGACCGGCGACCCGCAGAGTCTCGCCTCGGCGCTCTATCGAATCGAAAATCCGGCTCGCGGTCTGTTCGGGATACTCCTGCCGGTGCCTCAACGCGAGGAGGCGGGGGTTTTTCGCACGCATCCGTCCACCCAGGAACGTATCCGGCGATTGCTCGAACTCAAGGGCAGCGGCCAATGAGTTCGCGCCATTCGACTGACAGCACGGCCGTGAACCGGCTACACTACGAGGATCGGCGGTAGTATCTGCGTGAACATAGAGAAAAGACTGATCAAACGTGATGTAACGACACCGAAAGTGATCGAGCGTTCGCGAGAGATGGCCGAGCGCTACGGTATCGGGGTGAGTGAGGCACTTGTTGCATACGGCGGCATCGACCCGCGGACGGTTGCCGCCGAGAGTGCCGCGTGCCACCGCGTGGAGTGTCTCGCCGGGCGCCCGGCTGAGATAGCCGCCCGGCTCGATGAATCGCTTCTGCGTTCGGTAGGCCGTCATGCCGCCTATCGGGTCGGTGCGGTTCCCCTATCGCGTGACGGCAAGAGCTTGACGATTATCACCGCGAGAATCGGGAATCACGCCGCGGAGCGCTTTTTCCGGCAGGAGCTTGGTGTCGCGCGCGTCAAGGAAATCGTCGTCTGTGTCCCGGATATCATCGAGGTCCTGCAGCGCGTCTTCGAGCAGGAGTTGATTGCCGAAGCCGAACGCTCTCACATCGACGAACAGGCAACCGCGAAGCGGGTCGTTACCGGCCGGCAAGGGGCGATCGCTGTCGGCGGTTTCGGCGCTTCTATTGCCGCCCTTGTTGTCGCTCCGGTTCCGGTCGTACGGGTCGCTTTACTTGTCGTGCTTCTCGCCTACGTGGTGGTGTTCGCCTTTCGGTTTCTGCTCGGCGTGATCGGCTCGCTCGACGATGTGGTTGTCGACGTCAATCAGCACGAGCTCGCCGCGCTCCGCGAGGACGAACTCCCGACATACACCATCCTCCTGCCGATGTATCGCGAATCGGCGGCGATCGGGCAGCTGGTCGGCGCTATTGAAGCGATCGATTATCCGAAACACAAGCTCGATGTTCTGGTGCTGTTGGAGGCCGAAGACGATCAGACACGCACTGCGCTCGGGCAGGTCGGGATTCCGGCGCACTGGAACGTACTCGAATTGCCGAAGGGCGGCCCACGAACGAAACCACGGGCGTGCAACTACGGACTTCTTTTTGCGCGAGGTGACTATCTTGTCATCTACGATACTGAGGACCTGCCCGACAGCGATCAATTGAAGAAGGTGCTCGCCGCTTTCGGCAAGTCATCGAGCGACACGATATGCTTCCAGTGCCTGCTCAAGTTCTATAACCGTTCGAGAACGGTGCTGAGCCGGCTATTCACACTGGAGCACTGGTACTGGTTTGACTCCATTATGCCCGGCATGTCCTCACTCGACATACCGATCCCGATGGGAGGGACGAGCAACCATTTCCGAACCGGGAAGCTCCGCGCACTCGGAGCGTGGGATCCGTTCAATCTAACCGAGGATACCGACCTCAGTGTTCGTCTCTCGGTGGAAAATCAACGGGCGCGAATTCTTCGGAGTATGACAACCGAAGAGGCGAATCCGCGGATACCGAATTGGATTCGCCAGCGTACCCGCTGGACGAAGGGCTACGTACAGACCTTCCTGGTGTACAATCGCAACCCGTTCACCGTCATTCATGATCTCGGGCTGAAGGCGTGGCTCACTCTGCTGCTCTTCGCCGGCGGAACTCCGTTCGTACACGTCAGCGCACCGCTTCTGTGGGGAGTAGCGCTCGCCGGTCTCTTTGTTGCTCCGGCGACGGTGCAGCAACTCTTCACCCCGCTCGTGGTGTATCTGGCCCTCGGTGGCGTGCTTGTCTCGATGTTTCTCGGCATCTATATGCATATGCTCGCCGCATTTCACCGCGGTGACGATCGGCTGCTGCCGGTGGCACTGTTGACCCCGTTGTATCGGCTGCTTCAGACAGTCGCAGCGTATCGGGCGCTCGCTCAGATGGTGCGCCGGCCGCATTACTGGGAGAAGACCGAACACCTCCCGCGCGGTGGTCGAAGTGGAGAGGGGCGATGAGTTCACGAACGAATGCGACGCAGGTCGAGACGCTGCTGGTCGTGCACCATCGCAGGCGGTTTCTTTTGCACACGCTGGTGCTCATCGCAATCTACGGGCTGCTCGGCCTGTTTGCGTGGCGTCTCGGCTTCGCTACCGGCCATTTCGACGCCGGAGTCGCGGCCGAAGCCGGCACGGACGCCCTGTCGAGTATTCCGCCGCTCCTGCTGATCGGCCACCTGATCGCCGGGCATCCGGTAGTTCTCGCGGCGGTAGTCGGTGGGATCGCGATCGGATACCTCTCGTACTATGCGACCACATACGCGGGCTCGGTGCCGGTGCGGGTCCTTCTGGTGGTCTACCTCGTCCTCTCACCGTCGATGATTACGCTCGTGCTGTTCAGCGTCGACTGGTTCCTGCTGATCGCTCTGGTCGTCGCCTCATACGGGTTTCTTCTCGAATACTGCAGGCGTGGCAGAGGTGTCGACATATTCCTCTGCGGTCTTGCGTTAGGAGCGGCATACCTCGTGGTGCCGGAAAGTGCCACCTACGCGGTGCCGTTCGCCGTTGCCGTCGCTGCGACCGCCGCGAGCGGACACAGGAGGCCGATCTATCTCGTTGTCCTTCTCTTTCCGGTTGTCTCGGCCGCGTTCGGATGGGCATTGCTCGACTGGCAGCTTACCGGGACGATTACCGCTCCGGTGCCCCGAATCGCCGCCGGGTTGGATACCGAAGGGGTGCTCGGTCTCGCGATCAGCAGCGGTCCGTTCGTGCTCCTGTACATCGTCATGTGTGTAGTCGCGGCGTTCTACTCGAAGGTCATGCGCGGAGTCGTAATCGTACTGCTCGTTGCCCCGGTCGGCCTGATTGCACTGAGCGTTGTATGGGCGACACCTATTCCCGCGTTCGTACATCTTCCATTGCTCGTAAGCGGGGTTGTGATACTCTACCCCTATCTCGATACGGTCGTTCCACCACGTATACTCGGGAGTGTCCTGCTGTTGTTGCTGGTTGCGGCGTTGGTTCGAGATAGTTATGCGGTGTATCACCAGGCAGACAACTTCGTGCGTGGTGAAACCGAAGTGGTGAGCGAGTACCGCCACGGGGAGGAGTAAGAGTTTATGGCAACAATTGGAATACTCGAGGAGCGATTCGAGAGTCACGAGATAGAGCGGGCGGTCATCGAGGCGGCCGGCCATCGAGTGCTCGATATTCCGCCCGAGCGCGAAGACTGGCCTGATTGGATGAAGAGCGCCGACGCAATTCTGGTGAATCTGACACCGATCAACGAACAGGAGATGGAGAGTCTTTCCGCGTGTAAGGCGTTGTGTCGATACGGTGCCGGTTTCGACGCGATCGATATTCGGGCGGCCGCAAAGCGCGGGATTGCGGTGATCAATCAGCCGGCGGTAACCGTCGAGGAAGTCAGCGACCACACGGTCGCGTTGTGGATTTCGTGCATGCGGCAGCTATTGCCGCGTGACGCGGCCGTTCGTCGCGGCGAATGGAATACTCCGACACCTGCAGCGACGCGGCGATTGCTCGGTACGATCTTCGGTATCGTCGGGTTCGGGCTCATCGGACAGGCGGTGGCGCGGAAAGTATCGCCGTTCGAACCGGAGGAGATCCTCGTCTACGATCCGTACGTCGATGACGAGATCGTTCGAGAGCACGGCTGCGTTCCGGTTGCCTTTGACGATTTGCTCTCCCGCTCTTCGACCATCAGCCTTCACGCTGCGTTGAACGATGAGACCCGCCATATGATTAACGCCGACTCAATCGAGCGTATGAAACGCGGTACCTGTCTTCTGAATACCTCCCGAGGGGGACTCATGGATCTGGATGCCGTGGCGGATGCACTGGAAAGCGGGCAACTGCACAGTGCCGGTCTCGACGTCTTTCCGGCCGAGCCGCCGGGTGATCTACGAATATTCCACCTTCCCACGGTCGTCGTGACCGACCACTGCGCGTGGTACTCAGTCCAGAGCCAGGTGGAGCTCCAGCGCACGACCGCAGAGAGCGCGGTGCGCTATCTCGCCGGTGACGACGACCTCTCTATCGTGAATCGCGATTCTATGTGAACTGCGCTCGAAGTACGCGGTCAGCCGGCTTTCTGGATGGTGTGGCGAAGGCGTCGACAAAGCACCTGGATTACCCCCCGGGCGATTCCGGGGTGATCGACCATCACCGAATCGAACGCTTCTTTCTCGATCTTGAGCAGCATCGTATCTTCGATCGCGGTGACCGAGGCGGAGCGCGGTTCGGGGTCGAGCACCGCCATCTCGCCGACGACCTCTCCGGCGGGGAGCTCGGCGAAGCGGGTGGTCTCGTCGTGAATCGCTACACGCCCCTCCCGGATGATGTACATCGAGTTTCCGATCTCCCCCTTACGGATGAAAGTCTCATTTGCCGGAACGTCGATGTCTTCGCCGATGGAAGCGATATGCGCGAGCACGTTGTCGGGTATCCCGGTGAAGATGTCGGCTGCCTTCAATGCCAATACGCGTTCGATTGTGGTAAGCACACTTTCCTCCGGTTTTTCGTCGTGTAGTCCGAGTGCCCAGGCGGCATGGTGGGCGCAGACACGCATCCACGGTTCCGGCCACTTCCGGCGGTCGTCGAGAATCTCGCTCACGCGCTGTTCCGGTACCATGCGACGGAGTCCGAACAGCTCGCCGTAGCTGTCGGTGCTCGGGGGAGAGTTGACCGGGTGTTCGGCGACCGCGAGAACACGCTGTTTCAACTCACCGGTGAGCGTGACGTCGAGCAGCTCGAGGCCGAGTGCACGTTCCTTGTTGGTTCCCTCGATGATTCGCCGTCGAATTCCGAGCACATCGTCGGCATCGTAGATGAATGTAAGCAGAAGGAAGATGCTCTCGAGGTGGCGACGGTAGGAGTCGTCGAGCGCGCCGACGAGCGGCTCGATACCGTTCGCCTGGGAGACCTCCCAGAGTGCCATGACGATCCGCGCTGTTTCCTCGGTATAGCGGTCGAGCAGGCGCAGGACCGTGCGTCGGCTCGCCGCGGTAGCTCGATAGCCGCGCTGGGAGAGAACCTCGTATACAAGTTCAGCAATGTATCGGTCTCCGTGTTCGAGGGCCGCCTCGAGTTCCGCGGTTATGCTCACGCCCGGAATCCGGGCGCTCGCGCGGATAATCCGGAAAACAGTCCCGCGTCGCAGATCGGCGGCGCCGGTCAGGCAGTCGCGCAACAGCCGGGTCACATCCTCGCCGAAGGCGATCAGGGTTGATAGCGCCTCCGCGCGCGTGCTGACCGAATCGATGTGCCGGATTACCTCCGGCAGCAGTGCCGGATGCGCGACCTCACGCGCGGCTCGAAGTGCGGAGAGCACCACCCGCTCATCATCATCATTCAGCAGATCTACAAGCGGATGGTAGAAGTTGCGAATCGCCACGCGTTCGAGGATATTGGCGGCATCGATGCGTTCGCCGGCATTCGGAGAGCCGGCCAGACGATTGAAGACATTGCCGGCTTCCAGAATGCCGTTGATGCCTCCGTAGAGAAAGAGACCGGCCACCGCCGCCGATCGCAACTGTCGAGAGTCGGCGTCGAGATACTCTCCGACGGTGGTCACCGGTTCGTCGACGAGTGCGCAGATCGACCGGATAGCCGCCGCGACCACCGCATCGTCACGCTCGCGTTCGAGCAATTTCATAACGACGCTTGTCGCCCATTGCGGTTTCACCCGTTCGATTCGCTCCAGGACATCGCGACGTACGTCCGGATCGTCGTGCTCGACGAGCTCTCGCAAGCGATCCTCGTAGCTTTCATGCGCCGCATCCTCGAGCAGGTTCAGAGCGCTGCGTACCTGCCACGGATCGCCGGAAGAGAGCAGCTTCTCGAGAATCTCGAGGGTGGATGCATCGTTCAGGCTCAGTTCAACCGCCTCGACACGGCGGCGGCTGAGCGACCGGCGCAGCGCACCGCCGTAGGCCCGGTAGAGGCCGATGCCGACTAGACCGCAGAGCAGCATTACTCCAAGGGTCAGGTAGACGGCGTAGGTTGTCCGGAAGCCGGGGATCTGCGCGAAAAGCATGAGCAGCAGTCCGGTGACTCCGTAGCTCAGCGGAATACCGATGCCTTGAGCGAAGGTATGTACCGCCTCCCGTTCGTGGGCGGGAAGTGGTTGAAACGCACTCTGAACCGAGGTCTTGGCGAAGCCGGAGTATGCCATGTAGTCGACGAACTGCGCGGCTACCACAAGTATGAAGAATGCCCGGCCGCTGCCGTCCTCGATCATTCCGGCGATCAGGGCGAATACGAGCACAATCCCGCCACCGAGCGGACTGCCGGCTACCCCGAGCGGCATGCCGAATCGCAACAGCAGCCGTCCGGCAACGAATATCAGAAAGAGGAAACTCAGACCGGTCGTTCCCGCCTTGACCAGGCCGATGAAGCGGCTGAGCTCTGCCTGTTCGGGAAAGAAGTTCTGTGCCTCCGAATAGACGAGGTACTGTACCAGCAGAGAGACCGCGGAGCTGATCAGCTGATACCCGAACACGAGCAATGTGTACCGCTTGCTGATAATCGCTTTCAGCGCCGAGAAACCGTGGTCGTGTGCGTGGTGTCGCTCCTCGGAGAGGTGGGCGAGGTGCTCTTCGGGTGCGAGATGTCGCACTCCGATCAGGTGCACGAAAAACGAGGCGGCGACCATCGACACCCCGCCCAGCAGCAGCAGCGCTTCCAGCGAGCCGAGAAGCTGCGAAAGCGGTACGACGAGCACACCGGCGAGAACGACGGCGAGGATTTCCGCACCGGTAATTCTCGGATACTGCGCCTTTATGGTACGGGCGTCGTACATCTCGGCGGCTTGCGCCCCGCGAAGCATCATGCAGTAGAGACTACCCATCGTGTTCACGACCATAAGGACGTAGATAGTCCAGTTCGCATCGGGGATCAGTACGAGCGGGTAGAGCGCAAAGAAGAGAAGCGCAAAGGTGAGCACCGTGCCGGTACCGAACTTCGACAGCGGCAAATGCTCTTCGAGCCAGTTGAAGCCGACGGTAAACGCGGGAATCACCAGACCGGCGAGTACGTAGACCGTCCGAAGGCCGGCCGACCCGAACTCGAGAACGAGCAGAGTGTAGGCGACGTTGTATAGAAGGCCGAATGCGAGGCCGATGAAGAACGCCTGACCGATCAGCAGACCGATTCCGTCCGGAACGGTCGGAGCTCTACCACCGCCGGTTTCAGTTGACACGGATTACCCTCGACCAAAGCGTATTCATGTGGCCGTACGGGTGCAAGTGAACGGCGCCGGCCGTTCAATCGGAGTAACCGGCGTCGATGGTGGGAAGCACGTCATCGAGGTTCTCTCCGTGCGTCCAGTCGACCATTCCGACCCAGAATGTACCGGTGCCGACGGCTCCGGGCATGAGGCCGGATGCGTCGAAGCGAATGGTATCCGCCGTGTCGAGCAACTCCGCGTAGCGCCGGTCGATCGGGGGGTACCAGTCGAAATCGACATCCTCGTGCGGCGAGAGGAAGCCGCCCTGCTCGAGCCAGCCGCGTGTGCTCTCGGCGGTTGCGAGATAGCGCATGACCGCGCGGACTTCGGGGCGATCGCGCATTGCGCTCACTATCTCTCCGTCGACCAGTACCGGCTTTCCGTACTCGTCGTCGATGCCGGGTAGATAGAAGAAGTCGATATCGCCGTCAGGGCCGACCTCGGTGCCGTCCGGCAGATACGCCTCGATGAAGCTTGCCTGACGGTGCATGAGCGCCTGCGGCGGATCGCTCAGGAGCGGATTCGCCCCATCCCCGAACGGAACGGTGAGAATGCCGTTGGCTCCTCCGAGCACGTAGTTCTCGTTGAACCAGATCTCACCGAGAATCTCGAACGCCTCGCGCACTTCGGGGCTGTCGAAGGCGATGTCGTTGGCCACCCAGTCGTCGAAGACCTCCGGCGGATGGATCCGTAGCATGATGTCCTCGATCCAGTCGGTGCCGACCCAGCCGGTCGCGCCGCCGCTCTCCATTGCGATCGACCACGGAGTGTAGCCGTCCGCCACCATCCGGTCGGAGAGAGCGATCATCTCGTCCCACGTCTCCGGAATCTCGTAACCTTCGGCGTCGAACAGTGCCGGCGGGTACCAGACCAGCGACTTGACGCCGGTGCGATACCAGAGCCCGGCGATATCGTCGTCGATCTCGCTCATGTCGATCCAGCTCTCGGCGTACTGCTCTTCGAGGAAATCGCGATCGAGCCAGTCGGCAAGGTCGTAGATATGCCCCTGATCATGCAGCTCTTTCATGAGAGCGGGCCGCGGAAATGCGGCGATATCAGGAGGATCGCCGCCTTCAGTGCGAATGCCTATGAGTTCCTCGAAATCGCCGGATCCCTCGTAATCGACCATGATTCCGGTCTGTTCGATGAACGGCTCGAGCGCGGTGCGGAACCGGGATGCATCCTCATCCACATACGCGCCGAATATGCTTACCTCGGTCCCCGACAGGTCTTCGCCGTCGGTCCACGGGTTACCGGTCGGGTTGGTCGCTTCGATCGCTTCTTCGGCTTCACCGCCGGCGAATACCGCAGGCGCGATCAGCGCAACGGCCAACACGCCCGCCGAGAGCACTCTGAGCCCGTATCGCATGCAGCTATCCTCCGTACCCATTAACGTATATGGTCGCATGCCGGGCGCGAAATGGAAAACACCCTTGCGCACGGCACTCCCCGGAGCTTGTCGGACTTCACTTCGGAATTGAATATTGGGCGCATACCGTTGTGCGAAATTGCATTTTAAGGTTTGAAGTATGCAATAGGTCGTACCAATATTCAATTCTGCCCACATGTCCGACAAGCTCCTAGGGCGCGCCCGCCCCCGAGCGCACGGAGCCGGGGCATGACCGCACCCGGAGCGACCCGGCGCTCTTGGGCGCCACGGCTCACGTGAGGCCGTCGAAACCGACGGTGATTCGCGCCGCACCCCTGCGGATCGTGAATACGATCTCCGAATCAGCGGCCCCCACCCGCCGGTAGAACTCCGCGAGAGAGGCGACCGACGTGCCGTTCACCGCCTCGACCACGTCGCCGGCGCGGATACCGGCGGAATCGGCGTCGGAGCCGGTAACGACGGAGATCACGACGACGCCGGTGCGGTCGGCGGCGAGCGCGTGGCGTTCGCGCAGGTCGTCGTCGATGTCGGACGCGAGGAAACCCGGCCAGAGGTCGCTCGCCGCCGGCATGGCGTCACCCGCCTCGCGCCGGGCGATGTCCACGGTGATCTCGCGCTCTGCGCCGTCGAAGATGACGCGGAAGCGGGCCCGGGAGCCCGGCGCGAGGTCGCCGACCCGCCGGGTCGCCTCGGAGGCACTGTTCACGCGGGCGCCGTCTATGGCGGTGATGAGGGTGCCGGGGCGCATGCCGGCGCGGGCGGCGGGGGAGTCGCGGTATACGTTGAGAACCAGCGCTCCGCGACTCTCCTCGACTCCGAGCTGTTCGAGGATGCGCGCGCCGACCTCCCCGGCGGTGTCGGTCAAGCTGACGCCGAGCCAACCGTAGATGACTTCTCCCTCTTCGAGGAAGTTATCGATCGCGCGCATCGCCTGGTTGATCGGAATGGCGAATCCGAGGCCGACGCTTCCGCCCCCGGCGGATGCGATCCATGTGTTGATTCCGACAACCTGCCCGTTCGAAGAGACCAGGGCGCCGCCGGAGTTTCCGGGATTGATCGCAGCATCGGTCTGTATGTAGTCGGTGTAGTCGGGAATCGGCGAGCGCGGGTCGGGACGTCGCCCGAGAGCGCTGACGATGCCGGCGGTTACGGTGCTTTCGAAGCCGTAGGGATTTCCGATCGCGAGCACCCAGTCACCGACGTGAAGCTGTGAAGAATCGCCGAGGTCGGCAATCGGCAGGTTCTGCCGGGTGGAAACGCGCAGGAGGGCGAGGTCCATTCGTGCATCGCTGCCCACGATTTCGGCGCTGAACTCGCGCTCGTCGTAGAGGCGTACCTGGATCTCGTCGGCGCCGTTAATGACGTGGTGATTGGTGAGGATGTAGGCGTCGCGTCCGTTCTGACGCACGATCACTCCCGAACCGAGTCCGGGCCGGCGGAACTCGCGTTCTTCGAGCTCGGGCCGGCTCCAGGGGTCGAAAAACCAGTCGAACGGTGAGCGAAATCGTGGAAGCTGTTGGCGGATGACTTCGACCGTATTCACTTCCACCACGGTCGGCAGTATCCGCTCGGCGACATACCGGAACGTACCCGGCCCGTCGGCTGCCAAGAGCGAGGCACCGTTCGATCCGGCCGGGTCACCGACCGGGGAAATACCGGGAGCGCGTGATTCCTGCTGCCCGGACGCGTGCAGATGCCCCCATGGATTCGAGGCTCCGGCATCGAATCCGGCGTGGACGTTCTCCGCCGCGATGCCGCGGGTGAACTCCAGCGCATAGCGATAGGTACTGCTGGTGCCGAGGAAGAAACCGGCGACGAAAGAGAGGATGATCGCCGCAACTGCCAGTGCGACGATGTATCGATTGTTCTGTAGTAGCATAGCGCACCTCCGAAACTATAAATCCCGGAGGTGCGCGAAGGGTTACAGCCAAATGGCGGCACTCGGCGGGGCGCCGAATGCCGCTCTGGTATCGGTTATCGGGCGTTACAGCGCCTCGATACCGATCGTCATCTCGCGCCCCTGACGGACGATGCTCATCACCATCTGCCCGGAGGCATCGGCAGCAGCGGCATAGAAGCCGCCGGCGCCGTCGATTTCGCTGCCGTCGACCTCGGTGACGATATCTCCCGGTCGAAGTCCCGCACTCGCGGCCGGACTATCCGGTGCTACGTTCGCGATGATCGCTCCCTCGAGGCCGGAGGGCATACCTTCCTGCTCACGAATTTCGTCGGTAAGCGGAATCGCATGGAAGCCGGGCCACAGATCTTCTGCTTGCCCGATCTCATCCTCGGGCCCACGCTGGTCTACGGTGACCTGAATCCGTTGCTCGTCACCGTCGCGGATGACGTCGAACTCGACCTCCTGACCCGGTTGCAGCGCGCCGACCGCTCGCTGCAGCTCGAGACTGCTGGAGACTGCCTGCCCGTCAACGGCGGTCACGAAATCGCCCGGCCGGATCCCGTCGCGGGCCGCCGGCGAGTCCATATAGACTCCGTGGATGAGCGACCCCTCGT
>PUOG01000218.1 GCA_003552745.1 Spirochaetaceae bacterium | reverse complement strand
TGGCCGGGATAACCGCTTCCGTCCCAGTTCTCATGGTGAGAAATCGCCACTTGCCCGGCAATCTCGTCGAACTCCGACTGCTTGTCGAGAAAGAGGCGCGCACCGGTAACCGTGTGCGTTTTCATGATCTCGAATTCGTCGGGGGTGAAGCGTGCCGGTTTCTTCAGAATCGTGTCGGAAATCCCGACTTTCCCGACGTCGTGCAGCATCGCCGCCATGCGCAGATTGTCGCGGGTGCGTTCGATCTGTCGAGCGGGTAATCCGTTGCGCTGTCCCCACCGTTCGTAGATCTCTACCGCGTAGCCTGCGACTCGGTTTACGTGCGGGCCGGTTTCCTTCGGATCGCGCAGCTCCGCCATGCGAATCATCCGAAGCAGGATTGCGCGGGTCATCTGAGCGCGCTGGAGCGCGACCGTCGCGTTCGTTGCGAAGTGCATGGTGACCAGCTCGTCGTCGGCGTTGAACGTACCGACCGCGCCGCGATCATCCATCTTGTTGATCAACTGGATCACGCCGAGGTTTTCTCCGGTGTTTGTCTGTAGCGGGATTGCGAGCATCGATCGGCTCTCATACTTGCTGATGCGGTCGTACTTCGGGTTGTATCCGTACGGTGCGTCATCGGGCAGGTTATAGACGTCGGAGATGTTCACCTGTTCACCGGTCGCCGCACAGTAGCCGGCGATGGTATTCGTTCCGACCGGTACGGTGAACACATTGTATATGAGCTTCTGGCCGGGCGGCAGCTCGCGCTGTTTCGTATCGTTCTGTGCATACGAGATAATGAGCTCGTCGCCCTGTCGAACGTAGATCGAACCGGCGTCGGCGTTCACAACTCGTCGTGCTTCGGTGAGGATGCGCTCGAGCAGTATGTCGAGATCCTTGATCTTGTTGAGCTCGGAGTCGAGACTGATTATGCTGCGCAACTTGCTTTCATCGGCGCTCATTTAATAGAAGTCTATGCGTCGCTCATCAGTACGTCAAACAGTTCACGGTTGACTCTGTAAACGACTACCTATACTTTCAATATAGCATAATCAACATAGAGATACCCAACACGGAGGCTTTAGTGAAAGTAGCAATACTCTTCTATTCAATGTACGGCCACATCTACAAGATGGCCGAAGCAGTCGCTGAGGGCGCGCGCGCAGAGGGAGCGGAGGTCGGTCTTCTCCGAGTTCCCGAGACGCTACCCGAAGAGGTGGTCGAACAACTCGGCGGGAAGCAGTTCCACGATTCGATCAGCGACATACCGATCGCCGAGCCGTCGAACCTGCCGCAGTACGACGCCATTGTCGTCGGTACCCCGACACGGTTCGGCAACATGTGCTCTCAAATGCAGGCTTTCTGGGACTCTACCGGCGCTCAATGGGCCGGTGGTGAGTTAGTGGGGAAGGTCGGCAGCGTTTTCACGTCGACCGCAACGCAACACGGTGGGCAGGAGACGACGATTCGTGCGGCACAGACAACACTCCTTCACCACGGATTTGTAGTCGTGGGCCTTCCGTATGCCTTCCAGGGACAGATGAGAATCGATGAGATTACCGGCGGGAGCCCGTACGGAGCATCTACAATAACCGGTGGTCAGGGTGAGCGAATGCCGAGTGACAATGAACTCGACGCAGCACGGTTCCAGGGCCGTCACGTTGCCTCTATCGCGCGAAAGTTAGCCGGGGTGCCTTAGCCGGTTAAGTAGTGTAGAGTAGCGGTCAATGACCGCAGAAAGGACGACGCGGGGATCGGACGGTCTCCGCGTCTGGATCACCGGTGCGACCGGCGGTATCGGCTCGGCGCTTGCCGGCCACTATGCTTCAACAGGATGCAGGCTCGTCCTCTCCGGCCGACGCGAAGATGTTCTAACCGCGCGTGCGGGGGCGTTGCGCCGCACCGAAGTTGCAGTGCTGCCGTTCGACATGTCGTCCGGTATCGAAGAGCTGCGGCGGAACGCCGCTGCCGCGCTTGCCTTCTACGACGGCCTCGACCTTTTCATAGCGAATGCCGGTTTGAGCCAACGGGCTCGCGTTACCGAACTCGACCCATCTGATCTCGAGCGTCTGCTCCGGGTAAACTTCACCGGACACGCGATTCTCGCTCAGGCGATCATCCCGGCTCTCCGGGAGTCCGCTGGTAGTATCGCAGTGCTTTCGAGTCTCGCCGGCATATCCGGAGCACCGCTTCGCAGCGGTTACTCGGCCGCGAAACACGCCCTGCACGGATTCTTCGACACTCTCGCGATAGAGGAGCCGCGGATCGCGGTGACGACGGTTATTGCCGGGTTCGTCCGTACCGACATCGGTCTGCACGCAGTTGCCCCGGGGGCCGGGATTCATGGGAGGACCGATGATATACACGCCACCGGAAGCGATCCCGATCGTGTCGCGCGACAGATCGTTCGTGGGGTGCACCGGCGCCGAGCGGTCGTCTACACCGGCCTCGGTGCGCGCGGTGTCTTCTTTCGTCTTCTTCGTCGGTGGGCGAGACCGCTGCTGCGGCGTATACTTCGGAAACACGGTTGAAACTCATGAATGACATCTCTACCGAAACGTCGTGTGTCGTTGCAATCGGTCGCGACGTGATCTGTAATCCGGAAGGGCATCCTGCGCTTCCGGTATCACTTGCACGGCGCATCGTTTCTCCTGCCTCATCTCTACTCGCGGTGCCGGCCGACCGATCGAGTGTTGACGGAAACGGGTCGGCGCGACTGCTTGCCGGGTGGGCTCCTGCGGATGCGACTCTTCCCGACGGCCTCACCCGGCGGAATTTGCGCTCTCTCTTCGGTACGGTAGATGAGCCGGCCTTCTGGTCGGCGGGTCATGCCTTCCAGCTTGCGCACTGGGATCGCTCACACCAGTACTGTGGATGGTGCGGAGGCGCGACGAAGCTGAATGATGGTGAGCTCGCCCGACAGTGTGAACGGTGCGGCCGTTCGGTCTATCCGCGCATATCTCCGGCAATCATTGTCGCGGTTATCCGGGATCGGACGCTGCTTCTCGCACATAACGCGCAGCGCTCACACGCCTTCTACAGCGTCCTCGCCGGCTTCGTCGAGCCGGGAGAGACGCTGGAAGAGTGCGTGGTGCGGGAGGTGCGCGAAGAGGTGAACGTTACTGTCGGTAACGTCCAGTATGTCGGAAGCCAACCGTGGCCGTTTCCGGATGCGCTCATGATCGCGTTCACTGCCGAGTACGTCGAAGGCGAGATCGAGGTCGACGGGACCGAGATCGACCATGCGTACTGGTGTGGACCGCACGAGCTTCCGAATGTCCCTCCTCGTCCGAGTGTCGCCCGAGCGCTGATCGACCGGTTCGTAGAAATGTTCGGGTGAACAGCAATCGCAGGTGGTACGTGGCGAACATCCGTGCTACTCTGCTGAACGGGTGAACAGTGTCGGCCGACAGGTTTCGGGGCGGAATCGGCGCCGAAATGTGTATGGGCGAGAAGACGAAAGAACACGTTGTGGTGATCGGCGGCGGTGGGACCGGTGCCGCAACTGCCTACGATCTCTGTCAGCGCGGTTACCGGGTAACCGTGTTCGAACAGGGCGAACTAACATGCGGCTCCACCGGGCGACATCACGGGCTGCTGCATTCCGGTGCTCGCTATGCAGTCAATGATGCCGACGTCGCTCGCGAATGCATCCAGGAAGTTCACATCCTTCTGAAAATCGCTCCGGAGTCGATCGAGCCGAATCGGGGTGTGTTCATCGCGCTTTCGGAGGAGGAACTCTCGTTTCGCGACGAGTTCATGAACGCCTGCGAGACCGCGGGGATCGAGAATCGGTCCGTCGACGGCGAGACGCTTCGCCGAATGGAACCGAATCTGAGCCCGGATTGCCTCGGTGGGATCATCGTGCCCGACGGAACGCTCGACGCATTTCGCCTCCCGATGTACTTCTTCGCCGGAGCGCAGGAGCTCGGTGCGGTGATACGTAACTTCACGCGAGTCACCGGATTCCGGATGCGTGGCGGTACGATCACCGGAGTGCACGTGCGTGATCTGCGCACCGGACGCGACGAAACGGTTGGATGCGATTTCGTCATCAACACTGCCGGTGCATGGGCAGGGGTAATCGCCGAAATGGCCGATGTCGATCTGCCGATCACCCCGGCGCCGGGGACAATGCTGGCGCACAAGGGACGGCTGGTGAACATGATTATCGAGCGTCTGCGACCGGCCACCGACGGCGACATACTCGTGCCGCAGCGCAACCTTTCGATTATCGGGGCTACTCAATGGCACGGGAAAGGCCCGGACGATTGTGAGGTCCCCGACAAAGATGTCGAAGTTCTCATGAAAGCGGCTGTGGAGATGGTTCCGAAGTTCGCGGAGCTGCCGTACCAGAAGGCATGGGCGGCGGTCCGACCTTTGACCGGTCGGGCGGACAACGAGGCCGACGGCCGTGAGCTGAGCCGCGAGTTCGCGGCGCAGAACCATGCGGAGAGTGATGGCGTGCAGGGCATGATCAGTGTGACCGGCGGGAAGGCCACGACGCTGAGATCGATGGCCGAGAAGACCGTGGACATGTTCTGTTCGCTCGCCGGTGACGATACCGTGTGCCGCAGTGCGGAAGCACCCCTCCCCGACTATCGCCGTTTCTACACGGCGTCTGAAAGCAGAATGCGCTATGGAGCGTAAGCACAACTCAAAGGAGCAACTGGGTATGGAACAGCGGGCGATTGCCGTCTATCGCACCCGAACGAGGGAGCTGCAGGAGTTCAATGTACCGGTAAACGACCGTACCACCATCATCGATGCGCTCGAATACATTCGACTCAACGAGGATCCGGATCTCATGTTTCGGCAGTCGTGCCACCACGGTGCATGTGGAACGTGCGGGATGGCGGTCAACGGGACTTTCGTCCTCGCCTGTACCGCTCGTGTTACCGAGTTCGCCGACGAAGGTCCGGTGCGAGTCGAACCGCTACCGACCATGGAGCAGATCGGCGACCTGGCATACGATCCGTCCGACTTCATGCGCGAGTTTCCCGATGGACTCACCTATCACCGGCAGAGTGAGGTCAATCCGGATGCCGAAACCCCCGACGGAGTCGAGCAGTATACGCGGCTGGAGAGCTGTATTGAGTGCGGATTGTGTGTGACCGCGTGTCCGGTCGAGGAGAGCTGGATGGGCCCGGCGGCATTAGCGGCGATTCACCGGCAAATCGAGAAACAGCCCGAACGCGAAGAAGAGCTGCTCGACCTCGCGGCCGACCCGCGAGGCGCTGCGATATGCACCCGCGACTTCGCCTGCACGCGGAGCTGTCCGACCGGAGTTGATCCCGGCCGGCACATCTTCATGTTAAAGAAGAAGCTTAAGAAGCGCGCCAAGGCGCAACAGCAAGGGTAAGGTCCGCGACGGCGGCGGACAATGCGCCGTGCGCCGTCGCGGTTCGATTGCTCGACTCTCGATTGCTCGGCGCCCGCCGATGCCGGCCCGAGTCTACATGTTCGCGATCAGTGCGTCGCCGAACTCGCTTGTTTTCAGCTTCTCCGCTCCGTCCATGAGCCGGTGAAAATCGTATGTGACCCGCTTCTCCGCGATCGTCCTGTCCATGGCCCCGAGTATCCGGTCGGCAGCCTCGTGCCATCCGAGGTGACGCAACATCATCTCCCCTGAAAGAATCACAGAGGACGGATTGACCACGTCCTGATCGGCGTATTTTGGAGCGGTCCCGTGCGTCGCCTCGAACACCGCATGACCGCTGTCATAGTTAATGTTCGCACCGGGCGCGATTCCGATTCCACCGACCTGCGCTGCGAGCGCGTCGGAAATGTAGTCCCCATTGAGATTGAGCGTCGCGAGCACCGAGTACTCTTTCGGTCGGGTCAGAATCTGCTGCAGCATTGCGTCGGCGATCACGTCTTTGATCACGATCTCCTCGCCGGTCTTCGGGTGCTTCATCGTCAGCCACGGGCCGCCGTCGAGCTCGGTGGCTCCGAACTCGCGTTTGGCGAGCTCGTAACCCCAGTCGCGGAAGGCGCCTTCGGTGAACTTCATGATGTTCCCTTTGTGTACAAGGGTCACGCTCGGTAACTCACGCTCGATCGCATAGTTGATTGCCGCGCGCACAAGCCGCTCGGTACCTTCGCGACTCACCGGCTTGATCCCGATACCGGCGGTATCCGGAAAGCGGACCTGCTTATAGCTGTCGGGAAACTCCCGCTTGAGAATATCGAGGAACGTCCTGACCTCTTCGGTGCCCTCCTTGTACTCGATGCCGGCGTAGATGTCTTCGGTGTTTTCCCGGAATACGACCATGTCGATCTCTTCCGGACGCTTGACGGGCGAGGGTACTCCGGTGAAGTAGCGTACCGGCCGAACGCACGCGTAGAGGTCGAGGCGCCGGCGAATTGCAACATTAATCGAACGGATTCCGCCGCCTACGGGGGTGGTCAGCGGACCCTTGATGCCGACCAGGTACTCGCGAAGCGCATCCTGGGTTTCCTGCGGTAGCCACAGCGTCTCGCCGTAAACCTCGTTCGCCTTGTCACCGGCGAACACTTCCATCCAGGCAATCTGCCTCTTGCCACCGTACGCCTTTTCAACCGCGGCATCGAAAACACGTTGTGATGCACGCCATATGTCCGGGCCGGTTCCATCACCCTCGATAAACGCAATTATCGGTCTGTCGGGGACGATCAACTCCCCGTCTTTCAAGCTGATCTTCTCCCCGTCCGGGATAGTGATTTTCTGGTAGCTCATAATCGGCGATAATGCCACAGATCGTATCTTTCGGGCAAACCGCGACTACGCGCTTTCGAGCGAACCGCCGTTCGGTGATTCCGCTTCGAGTAGACCCGATTCGCTCCGCTCTGCTGCATCAGGTGCATCAGGCGAGGTGTGGTAGGCCGGCTTCACCGGTCGCGTTACCCGAGCGGTCACCGTGAGCCGCGCAGGAAACCCGGATTGCACCGATGCAATACCGCCCCATGCACTTTCGGCGACGATTGATGCGAGCTCGTCGAAACGGTACGCGCGACGGATCGAAGCGATACCGTCGGCGAGCGCGAAGCTGTTGCGGAACGCGACGCCTGCGAGCAGGCGGAACCCGTATTCGGCCCAGCGGACGCGGCGAAGGTCGCTTATCAGAAGCAGTCTTGTCGTGATCGTCCGCGTGTGGTTGAGAAGGTCGAGCGTATCGGCTTCGTTCATATGGTGCAGCACGTGGTTGCTGAACACATAATCGAAGTGCTCATCTATCTCCCGGAAACCGGCGCAGCGCGTCTCGATCTCCGGATAGTCGCGGCACATCGCCGTACAGTAGTCACACACACGAGGATCGGGATCGATGCATACCACCGACAGCGGTCTGCCCTCTTCGCGCGCTCGGTCTATGAGCCAGCGTGCGAAATCGCCTCCGCCTGCTCCCACATCGAGCAGGCGCCGTGCTTCTCCATTCTGCATATCGTCGAGAATGAGTGCATTCGCCAGAGCACGGTTCGGTGTAACAAGCGCGTTTATCCGCTCGAACTGACCGAGCGTTCGGTATAGCGTTTCCCGATCACACGTGGGATCGTCCATGAGCTCCGGTTCGAACTGTCGCTTGTCGTAGCGGGAGTTAAACATATGCCTCGCATCGATACCGCGTCAGCGCACCGTAAGCAGCGCCGACTCGACGGTGAGCCCGGGACCGAACGCGGCCGAGAATACCGTCTTCCCACAATCGGGGCGTCGTGTCTCATCTTCCAGAAGACGTTTCAACACGAATAGAATTGTGGGCGAGCTCATATTACCGAATCTCCTCAAAATGTCAAACGACGGGGCGAGCGCTTTCTGATCGAGGTCGAGACCGCGGGCTACTCGGTCGAGCACCGCTCGTCCACCGGGATGAATCGCCCAACGGTCGATCGCCGTGCGTTCAACCCCGGCCGTGCTGCACAGCGTGTCCACTATCGCGGGTATGTTCTTCTCGACGATCTTCGGAACGTACGCGGAGAGTCGCATATCGAAAGCGACCTCTCCCACACTCCACGCCATATCGCTCTCGCTGTCATCGATCAACCTCGATGCAAACGCCTCGATTGCGTATGCTCCCCGGGCATCGTATCTGGCTTCGGAGGCGACAACGCATGCCGCACAACCGTCGGCGAACAGGGAGTTGGCTACCATCGTCTCTCGTTCCCTCTTGAACTGAAAGTGCAGCGTACAGAGCTCGAGGGCAACAACGAGTACGGTCGCATCCGGATCGTTTCGGACAACGCTTTCCGCCAATTTGAGCGCCGGAAAGACGGCATAGCAGCCCATGAAGCCGACATGAAACCGGTGGACGCTCCTTTCCAGGCCGAGCCGGCGAATAAGCTGATAGTCGAGGCCGGGCGCGGTGAATCCGGTGCAGCTGACGGTGACTACGTGGGTGATGTCTTCCATCGCGATTCCGTCGATCGCTTCGATTGCCTCTCGTGCGGCACGCTCGGCAATCGCCGGTGAATGCTCGGCGAACAGCTCGTTTCGGCGGCGAAGGCCGGGTTCCGGACTCATGTCGCAGTTGCGGGCGAAGAATGTGAATTCGCTCGGATCCTTGCTCCAGTCGGCGATAACCGAGTGCCGTGTATCGATTGCGCTTGCAGGGTAGACTCGCTCGAGAAACGACCGATCCGAATCCTCGTACGATGGGATTGTCTTCATGAACTCGAGGGCCTGTTCCTGCGAGTAGCGCGATTCCGGTACACTCGTGCCGATGCTCCATATAACTGCACGATTACTCTCTCTCTTTAGCGGCATTGCTGATCCCTCTAGTCACACAGGCTCACTGCGCGCGCGAAATCTCGAATTCGATAATCCCGATCGGAAGAGGCGCTATAATCGCATGCTCTTCTCAGTGGTCGCTCCGCGATACGACATCGTGACGCGATTGCTCTCCCTTGGAGGCGATGCGCGGTGGAAGCGACACCTGATACGGATGTTGCCCTTACAAATATCGGGAACTCTGGTCGATATTGCAACCGGTACCGGCGATATTGCCGAGATGCTGGCTGAACGCTATACGGCCGCGCGCGTCGTGGCGGTTGATCTCAATCCACAGATGATCGAGCGTGCGCGGCGGCGTCTCCTCAGGTACGGACGAAGAGTAGACATCGTGGAAGCCGATATGGCCGAACTCCCGGTGGGAACCGGAACGGTGTCCGCCGTGACCGGCGGCTACGCCGTTCGCAACGCCCCGTCCGTCGAGGGAGCTGTTACAGAGCTCGCACGGGTCCTGCAGCCGGGTGGGCGGCTCGTCCTGCTCGACTTCGCCCGCAGCGTCAACCGAATCACGTTCGCTTTTCAGTATAGACTGCTACGCTTCTGGGGGCAGCTCTGGGGGACCATCCTCCACGGCGACCCGGAAGTGTACGGATATATCGCCCGGAGCCTTGCGCGGTTTCCCGACCGGAACGCCTTTCGGCAGTTGCTCGCGTCTCATTCGCTCCGTGTGGTGCGCACGAAGCGGCTCTACTTCGGTCTGCTCGAGATCGTGTCGGCGGTTAAGGAGATCGGGGAGCGATGACCGGGGAGCGTCAACATAGCGAAGTGAGATGCGATGGCCCTGCCGGGAATGAAGGTGAGTGCGGCACGAAGCAGCGCGTTGCGGAGCGCCGAGCCGGCAACGCCGCCGATCGTACCGATAAACATGCTCGCCGCCGCCCGACGGGCGGCCGAACGCGCCGCCTTCCGGCGTACCGTCTCATACATGCGCAATCCGCTTCCCACGTCTCCCAGCGGCGATTCTCCGGTATCGGCCCGACCATTAGGCCCCGACTGCCATCCGGCTATCAGATCCGCGGCGAGCTCGGCATCGGCGATTCCGGTGTTCATTCCCTGTCCGCCGATCGGTGACATCGAATGGGCCACATCCCCCAGGGCGAAGAGACCGGATCGGGCGAAATATGCCAACTCATGCCGTCCCGGACGGAATCTGCTCCACCAGTGCGGCAAACCGGCCGGCAGGCGTATTCCGGCACGCATGTTCACGTACGTAGTAAGCATAGCGGACACGGTGGCATCGTCGAGGACGGTCTGACTCGCACGACCGGTCAATTGCACGATCCAGCGCCGCATGCCGTCCGGAAGCGGGAACGATTCGACCGATCCGTTCCGGGAGAAATACAGCCGGGCGACATCTCCGAGTTTTCCGGTGTCCGGGTAGTCGCCGATCAGAAAGGATCGGCGGTAGTGCCGGCGCCGCTTCAGCGGAAATGGACGAAGGCCGGCAGTCCCGCTGCAGACACATGCAAATGGCGCGTTCACGCTCCGCCCGTCGCGAAGCCGGACCGTCACACCTGGGCGAGCACCCCCGTTTGCCGACGATGACGCCGCAGGTTCCACCGCCACGACCTCGACACCGTAGTTCAGTCGAACCAGCTTACTCGCTTTCGCCGCCTCGCGCAGCGACTGCTCGATGCGAAATTGCGGAAGCGATAGAATAAAGGGGTAGTCGGATCGGATGGAGTCGAAGCTGACTGTCCCGAGCAATCGGCGATCTCCGTAGACCTCCGCTCGGCGCACGGCTACCCCGTGTCGGGTAAGCGCCGTGCCGAGGTCGCAGCGGTCGAGAATCTCGAGGGACGGGGGGGTCACCCCGATCGCGCGCATACGAGTGTCAGGCGCACTCTTCGCCTCGTAGACGGTGGAGCGTATCCCCGCCGCCGCAAGCAAGTTCGCCAGTGTGAGGCCGGTCGGACCGGCCCCGACGATGATCACATCACGATCCATTCAGGATTACTCCGGTCAATGATTCGAGCTCGGTCAGCGCGTTCTCCAAGGAGAATGCCGCTGCGTCGCGTTCTATACGCGCGAATGACTCCTGCAGTCGTGCGAGAAGCAACTCCTCGCGGGTAATCAGGTCGTTGTCGTAGCTCACTTCGGCGTTGCGCCGCTGTTCGGCGGTGTACTCCAACGACGTCTCGGCTTCCGCGAGCTCGGCCTCCGCTGCGATGAGCGATTCGTGCGCGCGTGTAGTCTGCAGTTCGATACCGTCACGCGCATCGGAGGCGCCGAGGCGGGCGCTGCGAAGATCGCCCTCGGCTTGTCTGATTCGTGAACGCTGTGCGCCGCCGTCAAAGATCGTAAAGTCGGCCGCAATGGTGAGTGTGAGTTCGGCGTCCCACGTATCGGTCCAGTTCGCCGAGAAGGGGACCCGCTGCCCGCTTACTTCGAGATCGAGAATCAACGCGAAGTCGGGATAGCGCAGCCGATCGGTCCGCTCGGCGATCGTCAACGCCCGTTCGGCCGCCCGGGTGCGATGCTGCAGTGCACGGAGATCGGGTGAAAAGGCTACCGCTTCGTCGACCGCCGTCGGCAAGGAGTCGGGCTCCGCCGATTCCCTGAACTCACTTTCAAGGGTGATGGTATCGGTCTCGATGCCGGTGAGAAGTGCCAATGCGCGGCGCGCACTTCGTTCGCCCTGCTCGGCGGCAACCCGCTGCCGGCGGACCGCGCTCGCCTCCGACCGCATCTGCAGCACCTCCTCCCAGGTGCGTGCACCGGCCTCGTACGCTTCTTCCCGATCGGCCACGATCTGCTCCACCAGCTCCTCGGCACTCCGCAACGTCTCGACCGTGCGGACGGCGAGCAGCGCCGAGTAGTACGCCTCGCGCGTGTTCCGTGCGATATCGGCTCGCTCGCCGATGAGCTCGGCCGTCACCGCATCGCGTTCGGCGTGCGCGGCTTCGATTCCCTCGCTGATCTTGCCCCACGTGAAGAGCGCCTGCCGGAGCGAGCTGGAGATCGAGAAGAAGGTCGACTCGGCGTCGGGGACCACTTCGATGCGTGAATCGGGTACGCCCACCGGAAGTCCACCGGCGGGATCGGGGATCGTGCCGAGCTCACCGGCTTCTATAGCCATCCCGTCGGGTGGATTCGCCAGGTAACTTGCCGTCGCCCGGCCGGTGACCTGCGGCAGGCGACGACTGCGTGCGATCGTCAGATCTTCGCGTGCCTGGTCGACTGCGATACGCGCCCGTTCCAGGTCGCCGCTCGCGCTCTCGGCGAGGCGCAGCGCCTCCTCGACGGTGAGCGTCCGCGAATCGCCGGCTCGGGCGTGCGGCGGGGCGGCGATTAGCAGCACCGAGATAACGATGACGAACGCGGAGAGGGTGGTTGCGAGGGGAGTGTTCCGCGCACCGGATGTCGATGATAGCCGTTCGGCGGAGTTTGAGTCCGAAATGTGCATCTCGGAGTCAATCATTGTCATTGTTGATCGTAACATCCTGGACGAAGACATTGTCTCCGTCTTCGACGGTAATGGTGCGCTCGGCTTCTTCATCACCTTCGTCCGCGCCGTCCGGATAGGTCAGCTCGATATCGACCGACTCGATACCCGAATCCTCCGGCCATTCGACCGCCAGGAAAAAGGTTCCGGTCACTCCGGTGCGGACGGTATCCGGGACATCGACATCATCGTCCGATCCGCCGTCGGTCGAGGTGACTTCCACCCCCACCGCGTATCCGGCGACCGGCTCGCGGCTGCCGTCGACGACCTCGAACACACGCCCCTGCACCAGCGCCGACCGGGCATCCGGATCGCGGTCGGCGTCGAGCAGCGCGATCTCGCCGACGTTGTTCGTCTGATCGCTGAGGATGCCGCGCACTTCGACGACGACGCCGGTGTAATCGGGATGGGTGATGCCGAGCCACATCTCGGTCGTATCCGCCTCGGTCCCATAGCCGCCGAACACCTCGCGCCAGACCACCGACGTGCGGAACACACCCGTTGTGCCGCCACTCGTGAACGACTCGGTTTTTACAAGGAAATCGTCGCTGTCCGGCTCGCTCGGCTCATCTTCGTATACGCGGACCGAAGCCCGGTTGATGCCCGAGTCGTCATCGCTGTCCACGAGCTGTCCCTGGATCTCGGCCCGGTAGACATAACCGCAGCCGGCCACGCTGAACGCAGCGAGAGTAACGAGTGCTGTAAGCACAATACGCCATCGCCGGCGAGTTACCATCATCTCTCTCCATCTCCTTCCGAGTTTGCATGTCTTGTTTCAGCTTCTTGCTCATCCGATCGCGCTTGGCCGTTGCCGTCGGGACCGAACGCGTCGGGATCCAACGTCTCGTTGCTGTAAACCGGCTCGGTCTCCGGCAACAGGGTCTGCTTCGGGCGTCGGATTTTCGTCTCGACGACCCAGTAGAGGGTCGGTATCAGAATAAGCGTAACCAGGGTTGATGTTGTCAGCCCGCCGACGACCGAACGGCCGAGCGGAGTCATGAGCTCGCTGCCGGTACCGGTTCCGGTCGCCATCGGAAGCAGTCCGACAAGCGTTGTGAATGTCGTCATGAGAATCGGTTTCAGTCTGGTCTTGCCACCTTCCACGATCGCCTCCCGCAGCCCGATGCCGCGCCCGCGCAGCTGAGCGATGAAGTCGAGAAGCACGATCGCGTTATTCACTACCAGTCCCACGAGCAGGATCGACCCGACGAAGGTGAGAATGCTGAAGGTCGTGTTCGTCAGAAGCAGGATCGCAACGAGTCCGATGATCGCGAACGGAATGCTGAACATGACGATCAACGGATTCAGGAGATTCTCGAACTGGCTTGCCATGACCATGTATACCAGCCCGACAGCAAGGAGCAACGCGAAAAAGAGGCTCTCGAACCCCTCGGTCATCTCGTCGGTCGAGCCGGTGAGCTCGACTTCGATACCGGCGGGAGGTTCGCCCAGGGAGGCAAGCGCGCGTTCGACATCGTCGGCGACGCGATTGAGCGGACGGTCGCCGGTGAGGCTGCCGCGAACCTCCAGGACGCGTTGGCGGTCGATCCGCTCTATGGTCAACGGCCCGAGTCCGTCCTCCAGCGTCACGAGCGATTCGAGAGGAATGTTGTTCCCCGCCTCATTGACGAAGAACATCTGCTCGAACCGTGAACGGTCGGTGCGGTCGCGTTCTGAGAGGAGCACATCGATATCGAAATCGTCCTCGACCTCGGAGAAACGTCCGACCGTAGATCCGGTGTATGCGGTGCGAAGGGTTGCCGCAATCTGCGCCGGAGGAACGCCGAGGCTCGATGCTTCGCGTCGACGCACCCGAAACTGGAGCTCCGGTTGTGCCTCCGAGTAGCTGGAGTAGATGCTGCGTGTACCGCGAACTCCGCGAATCGCTTCGGCGATCCGTTCGCCGTGCTCGTTCATTTCGTCGAGGTCGTCGCCGCGCAACCGGACGACGATCGGAGAGGTCACACCGGTCGAGGAGGCTGCGAGCTGTGACATCCCTTCGACCGACAGTCTATGATCGATATCGAGCACTTCCCGGGCGATTCGCGCATCGATCTCGTTGATGGCACTCCATATCGTTTGCGAGCGGTAGTCGAGATCGACCATTGTCACGAAGACGGTCGCGAGATTACTTCCGCCGTCTCCGATACGGCTGGCCAGGCTTACAAGATCGTCTTCGTCGATTACGTCGCGGACTATCTCCTCTACTTCGATCGCTTTCCCGGTAGTCTGCGAGTAGGTAGCGCCCGGACGCGTTTCGAAGTCGATTCGAAACTGCCCTTCGTCGGCCTCGGGGAGAAACTCCATCCCGAGCAGCAGAATACTGCCGATCGAGAGCGCAAAAAGGAGGAACGCGGAGATGAGAACCGTCTTCCAGTGATCGAGAGCGAGATTGATGGCTCTCTCATAGCGGTCGTCGAGCCATGACAGAGATTGCTGTAAGCGTGCGAGGAAGCGGTTGAGCGGCGCCGACCGGGTGACGACTTCCACGTCGGCGAGGCTGACCTCGGTATAGTGAACGGTACCATCGGCGGATTCCTGCGAATCGGAGTCGTCCTGCCGCATGCGGATTCGCTCCGGGTCGACGTGGAGAAAGCGCGCACAGAGGACCGGAATCATCACCAGCGCCGAGAGCAGCGACATGCCGAGGCTGAAGGTAATCGTGAGCGAGAGATCCTCGAACATGATTCCCGCGATACCCTCGACGAAGAGCATCGGGATGAATACCGACATGCTCGTCAAGGTGCTCGCTGTGATCGCCTTCCCGACCTCCTCGGTTCCCACGATCGCCGCCTCTTCCGGGCTGTACCCGGCGAGCGCTTTGCGGTAGATCGCTTCGAGCACGACGATCGCGTTGTCCACGAACATTCCGATCGCAAGCGTTATCCCTGCGAGGCTCGTGAGATTCAGCGTCATGCCTGCGAAGTCGATAAGCGAAAAAGTGGCGATCACCGAAACCGGAATCACGGTGGTGACGATGAAGGTGCTGCGCATGTTCCGGAGGAAGAAAAGCAGTACCAGCACCGCGAGAAGGCCTCCCTGCCACGCCGCTTCTCCGACCCCCCCGATCGCGTCGCGAACGGTGTTCGCCTGATTATCCTGTACGTTCAGCTGGAGACTCGGAGGCAGCACGGTTGTCTGGAGCCGTTCGAGGCGTTCGAGTACCTCCTCGTTCACGTCGACGGTATTCGCACCGGGCTGTTTGTGAACGGCGATCCGGACCCCTTCGCCCGCCGCGGTTCGCACGAATTCGCGCTGGGGGCGGAAATCGCGCTCGATTTCCGCTATATCGCCGAGGTAGATCGGTACGTCGTCGACAACTCCGACGAGGAGGTCGCCGATCTCATCGATAGACTCGAACTCGGCGACCGTCCGCAGAGAGAGCCGGCGGTCCTCGAGTCCGACCGATCCGGCCGGCAAGCTTATGTTGTCGCCGGCGAAGGCGTCGGTGACCTGCGAAAGCGGAATGTTCAGTGCCGCGATCGCATCGAGATCGACCCGAACCATGACCGCCGCTTCACGTCCACCGAACAGCGAGACCTGCGATACGCCGGCAACGCGTTCGATCTCGGGACGTATTTCGTCTTCCACCAGGCGACGAATGTCGAGCCCCGGTGTCTCGGAGAGTGCTATGATTTGCAGTGTCGGAATGAGGCCGGCGGTGAACCGGTAGATCGACGACTGTTCAGTTCCTTCCGGAAAGTACTCGGATGCCTCGTTCGTACGTTCGCGAACGTCGGGCACCACCGTGTCCAGGTTGGTATCCTCCTCGAAGTAGACCATCACCTGACTCACACCTTCTTCGGAGGTGGATTGCATGGTGTCTACACCGGCGATGGTGGAAATGCTGTCCTCGAGTCGACGCGATATCTGCTCTTCGACATCGACAGGCCCGACCCCGGGGGCGGGCGTTATCACGATCACCGCGGGCATCGCGACGTCGGGGAAGAGCTCGAGCCCTATGCGAGTGAGCGAAATGATTCCGAGAAGCAGCATCGCGCTGAAGATCATCGTTGATGTAACGGGGTGGCGAACGGCGGCTCTCGGTATACTCATCGGCGCTCTACTATGCGAACGTACTGATCGTTCTCGAGAAACGCATTCCCTTCCACAACGATCTCACTGTCGTCGTCGATCTCGCCGCGAATCTCGGTGAAGCCGTCGGCACGGACACCGCGCTCGATCTCCACCTCGCGGACCCGATCGTTGTCGACGACGAACACCAGGCGGCGTCCGGCCCGGTTCACGACCGCGGAGTCAGGGACGCTCAATGCGTCGGCGCTCTCGCGCACGGCAAAGGTGGCTTCGACGTACATACCCGGGCGCAGCGCTCCGTCGCTGTTATCGGCGGTGACCTCGACCTCGAATGTCCGTGATCCCGGATCGATTGAGCTGCCGATCCGGGTAATATGCGCCGTACGCGGGTCGATCCCCGGATACGCGGCGGCGTTGAGCAGTGTTTCGCTCAGAAGCTCTGGGCTGGTGAACGCCGAGTAGCGTCGTTCCGGAACGCGAATGCGTGCGCGAACGAGATCGTCGCTGACGATCATGGCGATCGGAGTTCCACGTTCGACCGTCGTTCCTTCCTCGACTTCTACGCTGGTGATGCGCCCGGCTACCGGGGCGCGAACGACGGTGTAGCGGAGCTGCAACTCGGCGAGCTCGACCTGTCTCTCGGCAGCCCGTACGGCCGACTCGGCCTGCTCGATCTCCTCTTCGGTGGCGCCCTGTTCGAGCATGCGCAAGCTTCGCCGCGCGTTGTTCAGCTCGGTCTGTGCGCGCCGAAATGCGTTCTCCGCCTCCTCGAGGCGACTGCGCGGGATCGTTCCGGCGTCGTACAGGCGGCGGGTTCGCTCGAGATCGGACTCTGCCGTCTTGATCTCTTCCTCGGCCTGCTCTACATCCGCGCGAGCGTTCTCCACCTCCTCCTCACGCGGACCGCGGCGTGCGGCGCGAAGCTGACTCTCGCGCGTTTCCAGATTTGCTCGTGCCTGCTCGAGCTCGAGTCGTGCGGAGTCGTCTTCGATTCTCGCGATTACGTCACCGGCTTCGACCGTGTCGTTCGCCGAAACGGGAATTTCGAGCACCTCACCGGAAAGTCGTGCGATGGCGGCTGCCGACTGGTCGGCGATCAGTGTTCCCGAGTAGCGCACCGTTTCACGAAGAGTGCGGAGTTGCGGCTCGGCAACGTGAACCGGTGGCCCTTCAACAACCTCCTCTTCTTCGAGCGATGTTCGAACGATCTGCAGTACGGGGATTCCGACGAAGACGGCGAGGGCTCCGACCGCGAACAGTAGCAGTACCTTGGTGCGTCGTCTCACTGTGTGCCTCCCCGCAGGCCCGGTCGTACGGTGGCCCACGCTGCGTATGGGCGATTGTTCTCGGTCCACATCCGCCTATCCTCACGCAGGTGCTTGCGCATTTGCGAGAGCGCCTGATCGAGATGCTCCGGCTCAACCATACTCAACTGGAGCAGGATGCCGGAGGCAAAGGTTCGCAGGAG
>PUOG01000366.1 GCA_003552745.1 Spirochaetaceae bacterium | reverse complement strand
CGTACAGCGGATTCTCCCCGACGACCAGGATGAAGACCGAACCGGCGAGGAGTGCGAGTACGACCGAGACGATGGGAACGAGAACGTTGCGGGAACTGAGGCTACTCTGTTGCAACTCCAATGCGCGTGTCTCCTTCATTCTGCGAGGCGTCACCGCCGAGCATGAGGTATCCGAGTCGCCGCTCGTCGGCCTGCTCGGTGGGAAGCGTTGCCACGATTCTCCCTTCGTACATTACTGCAATGCGGTCGCTGAGGGACAGAATCTCATCGAGCTCCGCCGAAACAAGCAGGACGGCAGTGCCCTGGTCTCGCTGGCGGATTATCTCCCGATGAATAAACTCGATCGCCCCGATGTCGAGGCCTCGTGTCGGCTGTGAACAGACGAGGAACTCCGGATTCCTCGAGAACTCACGTGCGACGATCACCTTCTGTTGGTTGCCGCCGGACAGCGTCTTGATGATCTGCTGCGGATTCGGCGGGCGGATGTCGTACTCCCCGACGAGCTTTTTCGCATTTTCCGAAATCTGCTTCTCGTTTCGGAGGAGATATCGCTCGACGAACGGGTGATCGGTATGCAGTCCGAGAATCAGGTTATCCGAGACGCTGTAGTCGAGGATCAATCCTCGTTTGTGTCGGTCCTCCGGAATGTAGCTTACTCTTCGCTTCTTGATTTTCATCGGACTGAGATTGTGTATGGGGTCGCCGCGGAGCGTTATCCGGCCCGATTCCGGCCTGGTAAGTCCGGTAATCGCCTCCACCAACTGCTGCTGTCCGTTGCCTTCCACGCCGGCGATCCCGAGCACCTCTCCGCTTCGCACATCGAGAGAGACGCCCTTAACCGCTTCTGCTCCGCGTGAATCGCGAACGGAGAGTTCCTCGACCGACACGACCGTGTCGCCGGGGTCTGCAGCGGTCTTCTCGACCCGCAGCAGCACCTCTCGCCCCACCATCATCTCGGCCAGCTCGCGGTCGTTCGTCTCCGCGGTATTGCGGGTTCCGATGAGCTTTCCTCGGCGCAGGACACTCACCCGGTCGGAGATCGCAAGCACCTCTTTGATCTTGTGGGTGATGAACACGATCGTGTTTCCCTGTTCCCGCAGGTTCTGCATCACCTCGAAAAGCTCTTCGGTCTCCTGAGGAGTCAGGACGGCTGTCGGTTCGTCGAGGATGAGCACTTCGGCGCGGCGGTAGAGCGCCTTGAGGATCTCCACCCGCTGTTCCTGCCCTACCGAGATGTCGGCGACCTTCGCGTGGGGGTCCACTCGCAGCCCGTATTCCGCCGCGAGTTTCGCGACTTCAGAGTTTGCCTTCCTGTAGTCGATGAAGCCGAACCTGTGTGATTCGCTGCGGAGTACGACGTTTTCTGCAACCGTAAGGGTATCGACGAGCATGAAGTGCTGAAACACCATACCGAGACCGAGGCCGATCGCGACCTTCGGATCGGTTATGTCGACCTCTTCGCCCTGCACGAGAACCTCGCCGGAGTCCGCCTTGTAGAGGCCGTACACTATGCTCATCAGGGTGGATTTGCCTGAGCCGTTCTCGCCTACGACGGCATGGATCTCGCCCTTCCGGATTCCGAGGCTGATATCATCGTTGGCGACGACGCCCGGGAAACGCTTCGTGATGTTTCGAACTTCGAGGACATTCGGCACACTAACTACTCCGCATGATTATCGCCGGCAGGTCGCCGGGGGCCCGATCTCGTGCGAAATCTCGCGAGTCCGGCCCCCTACAGGTTACCTAAGCTTCCCGAATCTGGTTGTCAATCGTGTGCGCTGACGACGTCTATATCCCCGGCGATGATGCTCTCCCTGATCTCATCGAGACGGTCGAACACCTCGCTCGGAATGATATCGCGGGTATACTCGAAATCGGTCGTCCCGACCCCGCCTTCAGCAACCCCGAACTCGTGGATTCCCGGCCGGAACTCACCTTCGACGAGATCTTCCACGACCTCGTATACGGCCACATCGACTCGCTTGAGCATCGAAGTCAGGATGTATCCCGGCGCGAGATGGTCCTGATCGTCGTCGACTCCGATGGCGTAGAAGTCGCGCTCCTCGGCTGCTTCGAAGACTCCCATTCCGGTTCCACCCGCGGCGTGCTTTATGATATCGGCGTCGCGGTCATGCTGACTTATCGCAATCTCCTTGCCGCGACCGGGATCACCGAAATCGCCCGCGTAGTCAACGAGGACCTCCACATCCGAATCGATATACTCGACGCCCTGTTCGTAACCGGTCTGGAAATTGTGAATTACCGGAGCCTCCATACCGCCGACGAACCCTACCGTGCCGGTTTCGGTCATCATGGCGGCGAGAGCACCCACCAGGAACGAACCCTCATGCTCTTTGAAGATGAGCGAGGCGACGTTCGGCTCGTCGACCACGGCGTCTACGATCGCAAGTCTCGCATCGGGATAATCCATCGCAACCGCCTCGAGACCCGATTCCTGGAGGAATCCGATCGCAATCACCAGATCGTAACCTGCTTCGACGAAGGAGCGCTGATGGTCCTCCATTTCGGCGACGTCATCCGGCTCGACGAAGTCGAATGTGATACCGAAATCGTCCTCAGCCCTCTGCATTCCGGCGTATGCCGCGTCGTTAAACGACTGGTCGCCGAGACCACCGGTAGAGAATACGACGCCGACTCTCGTCTCGTCCGGATCGACCGCTTCTTCTGCTCCGGCTGCAAATACGGCCGGCGGTGCGACCGCAACGAGCAACCCAACCACCAACAATACCAGAATCTTGCGCATACCAATCCTCCTTAGGAATAAGTCATAACAGGCACATCCAACGGTTGCAAATCATAACCGAGGTTCAGACGAATCGCTACATCCAACGCTTCGGGCGCAGATGATTTGAGTTGCAGTCCAGGTATTCGCGCCGGGACTCCGTTTCAAATCCGCCCCAAGGCGAAAAAAGCCCGCCGACCGACCACAAGGGTCAATCGGCGGGCTTTGTCGGGCTGGGCGGATTTGGTCTGCGGTCGCCAACCTCCTGTTGGCTCCCTCCGACCCGCCTGCGTCCCTAAAACGGCATCCTGCCGTTTTGCGCTCCAAGTATTCGCGCCGGGACTCCGTTTCAAATCCGCCCCAAGGCGAAAAAAGCCCGCCGACCGACCACAAGGGTCAATCGGCGGGCTTTGTCGGGCTGGGCGGATTTGAACCGCCGACCCCTGGTCCCCCAGACCAGTACGCTGACCGCTGCGCTACAGCCCGGTTCGGGCGAGGGCCCGGAAACACTGCGGAAGGTAGCACTTAGGGTGGTGCCGGTCAAGATGGGCCGATCGTAGGGCTAAAACGATCGTGGGGTCGCGCTGGTCATTGAGGTAGCCGGCCTGCTATTGTATCGGTCATGTCTGATCGCGATTGGGACGAAAGCTACCGGAAAGGTGTGCCGCCTTGGGATCCGGGTGACTACGACGCGCATCTGCCGAGGGTCCTCGCAGATCACAGGATCGTACCGGGTAGAGCGTTGGATATCGGTTGTGGAGAAGGGAAGAGCGCACTCTATCTCGCAGGATATGGGTTTACGTGTACCGGTATCGATGTAGCTCCGAGCGCGATAGAGAAGGCGAAGAGTCGGGCATCCGAGAGCGGCATCCTCGCGTGTGATTTCCGTGTCGGGTCGTTTCCCGAAGACGCCGAACGGCGGGATGACGGATACGACTTCATCATGGACCGTGGGCTGTTTCATCTGTTGAAAGATTCGAACGAGATCGCCAGGTATCTCGACAAAGTGCGTGAGCTGCTGACTCCGAAGGGCGTCTACTACACGCTCATGGCAAAGCTCGAAGGGGCGAGCGATAGCAGCGGTCCGCCGAAGTGGAGCGAGAATGCGGTGCGGTCGGCGTTCGAGGCGAGTATGAGGCTGCACGAGCTGCGGGCGGATCGCTTCTTTCCGCGGGATCCCGACTCTATGCCTGGCTGGGTCGTCGTCGCCGGTGCTGCTGTATGAACTCGTCGTTGATCGAACTCTTCAGGGAATAAGAAATATACTGTGTTCGCGTCGATGGTGCGGTATACTGTACGGGCAGCAAGTCGTGCGGCGGACGTCGTACGATCCGTATCCAGGCATACCTATGTAGGAGGCGATCTAACTATGATCAAGCGAATCGTGCTTGTGCTGTTCATCGTGTCGATACCATCGGTTGCGTTCGCGCAGATCCAGCTCGGACCAACTGCGTACTACAACCATCAGCTGCGCATCGCAGACGTGGATGAAGATGATGTCGTGTGGGACACGTCGAATTTCTCCTTCGGTGCCGACGCCCGGCTGAAGCTCGGATTGCTGCAGGGACAGGCGGTCGGCCTCTATACACCGCCTTCGCCGGAAGACGGTGTGGATGCAGTCCACCTCATCGACCTGCACACTAACGTCGGCCTCGCGTTCGATATTCTCATGTTCCGATTCGGCGCCGGACTCGGCCCGAGCTTTGCGTTCGAGTTCGGTGACGGTGCTACGGAGACAGCCGGCATCGGTACGAATGCGCGCGTGGGAGCTGAAGTCGGCCTCGGCGGGATTGCATTTGCGCTCAACTATCTCATGCGATTCCCATTCGATTTCCAGGAAGCAGGACGTATCTTCAGTGCCGATAAGTCGCGGGGACACGTGGGCGCGTCGGTACTCTTCAGCCTGTAGTGAGCATTAAACCGCCTCCCTTCCGGGGAGGCGGTGAGAAAGTGCTTACCGCTTGAGCGTGTGCATGAGCATTTCTCGATACAGATAGTCACGCCGATAGAGCGTATCGAGCGGCGCCTGGAATGCGTGTTCGAGATTATCTCTCGTGTAGATCTCAGAGGTCTTCCCGATAAGCGGCCTGTCGTTTTTCTGAAGTAAGAGCATTTTGTCGCTGTACTTCTGTGTAAGGTCGAGATCGTGAGCGGAGTAGTAGATGCTCGTTCCGCTGCGCCGGCTGTAATCGAGCAGGTACTCGAATGCCCGCTCTTTCTGCGGCTGCTCCAGCGCAAAGACCGGCTCATCCATAATGACCATCTGTGAGCCGTACAGCAGGCTGAAGGCGATGATTGAGCGCTGGAGCTGCCCCTTGCTGAGCTCCTGCATGCGCTTGTCCAGTACCGTATCAAGCTCCAGGGCGGAACGCAGTTCTGCGAGGAATGTGTCGGAACTGCCGCCGAAGTTCCCCATCTCCGCCACGGCCTCGAGGAGTGTACCGATCGACTCGTCGGTCTCGAACTCCATATTCTGGTAGATCACCGACACGAGACGGTTGCGTTCTTCCTCGAGCTCGGCACGTTCGTGTGCCGAAGCGAAGTCACGCGTATCGCGGCCCAACACGGTTACGTGTCCCTCGGTCGGGATAAGACGTGCCCCGGCGAGCATCAGCAGAGTGCTCTTACCGATTCCGTTCTCCCCGACCACCGAGAGCATGCCTGCCGGCAACTCAAGATTGAGCTGCGTAAATACCTGATTCACTGCTCCGGCCGCCTCGATCTCGCCGCCACCGTCGTCCGGAAGGTCGCTGAAATAGAAACTGACGTCGTTGAAACGCACAACCGTATCGCGCTCGACGAACTGCCCATCACCCTCATTCAAACTCATACTGTTTCACCTCGTTGATTAAAATTTCTGGCGTATAACCCAAAAATACCTTGAATTTTCTGATGTCCAAGGTTAAATATATAGATATCGGTGCCTGTGGCGATCAACTCCCGGAGGATCGTCACGAGTGCCCGGCGAGTGAGGTGTACGCCATGTCTGAGAAACACCGTATCACGAATTGTCCGGCTTGCGGAGGATCGGATTTCGCTATCGGTCGCCTGGTCTGTGAAGATTGCGGCACCGCGATCGATGGACGTTTCGCGCTATCACGGCTCGCCGCGCTCGACGAATCGCAACTGAGCTTCGTGATCACCTTTCTCGAATCTCGTGGGAATATCTCCGACGTCGAACGGAAGCTCGGCATATCGTATCCCACGGTGCGCTCACGGCTCGATCGCGTCGTGCGCAAGCTCGGTGTCGTCGAGGACGATGTGCAGGCGAAGCGGCGTGCTGTCTTGACCGCATTGCAGAATCGGGAAATGTCACCCGATGAGGCGGTCGCTACACTTCGTGATCTTCAGTAACACGGGGGGACGGTAATGAACGAAGAACGGCAGATGATTCTCAAGATGCTTCAGGAAGGGAAGATCTCCGTCGAAGAGGCCGACGCGCTCATGCAGGTGACTGTCGATCGCGATGCCGCCGAGGACGGCCGAGAGGAGGAGGATGAACCCGAGCATGCAGAGACCGAACAGCCGGGGGCCGAACAGTTCGCGGGTGAACAAACCGACGCCGGGTCTGCGGACTCTGAGCGCGATTCCGGGGAGGACACTGCCGGGGATCGGTTCACCGCTTTCGAGGGTTTCGAAGACTTCGGTCGAGATATGGCCGGGCGCATCGGGGAGGCGTTACGCAGTTCGATCGGTGAGGTGCTCGACAGCGTGTCGAGCTCGGTCCGGGAGGCGCAGAGAAGCGCCTTTGCCGACGTAAAATCGGCGAGCGAGTCGATTCGCCGCGCGTTCGACCGCCCCACGGTTCGCGGCGAGACGCACGGGACCTTCAGCACTGCCGGTGCGCAGACGCTGCGGCTGAAGAACCGATGGGGAGATGTCGGGCTCGCCGCTTGTGAAGGCGAAGAGATGGCGGTCTCGGTGGAGTTGGCGGTCGCCGCACAGGACGAATCCCGTGCCAGGGAGATCGCCGAATCGATCGCTCCGCGTTTCACGCTCAGCGACGGAGTCATCGACATAGATCTTGAGAATGATCCTCGTGACCATGATTCGTCGGTACGGATTCAGACAAACTGGTCGATCCGTTGTCCTGCCGGACTCGCGGTCGAGATCGCCTGCGCCGGAGGGGATATTTCGGTCTCCGGATTGCGAGGGTCGAAGATACAGCTCGCTTCGGGAAGCGGTGACATTACCGCGGCGGATCTGAACTCCGTTGTCAGTCTGAGTAGCGGAAGCGGTGCGATAGACGCACATGAGATCGAAGGCGATCTCGTCGCGAAAAGCGGTAGCGGATTCTTACGAGTTGCTGATGTGTGCGGCTCGCTCAGCGTTCGAACCGGCAGCGGTGACGTTGAGCTCGGCGAGGTGCGTTGCACGGCACTCACGCTGAAGACCGGTTCGGGAGATGCACGCTGCGAGCTGACCGAGGCAGAGTCGGCGCATATCGATTGTCTCACCGGCTCCGGTGACCTGGAGTTGTTACTCGCTGACACAGTCGGTGGGCAGATCGAATTGCGAACCGGATCAGGATCGGTCGACTGCGCGATCGCAGCCGAGGTGCATGAGCAGTCGAGACGCAGCTGGTCGGCTACGGTACCCGGCGGTGATGCTCACTTCCGTATCGTCACCGGGTCAGGCGATATCCGGATTCGTCGGCGGTGAACGCCGGGCCGGTCACTTGCGCCGGCTCAAACGGGTGCACTATCTTGGGAGTCCATGACAATCACGAAGACGCCGTTCGGAGAAACGCCCGAAGGCGAGACCATCTACAAGATCACCGTGTTGAACGAAGGGCGCATGACCATGGAGGTCATGACCTACGGGGCGACCCTTCTGTCGCTCAAGGTTCCCGACCGCGATCGAAAACCGGGTGAGGTAACACTCGGCTTCCACTCGCTCGATGGATATCTCGGTGACCACCCGTACTTCGGGGCGACGGTGGGGCGCGTTGCAAACCGTATCGCGAAGGCCCAATTCTCGCTGGGACCGCGAAAGTACTCGCTTTCGAAGAATGATGGGGCGAATCATCTCCACGGGGGCGTGTACGGCTTTCATCGGCACGTATGGTCCTCGGAGGTGTTTGCGGTCGACGGGGCGGCGGGCGTCATTTTCCGCAGGGTGAGCCCTCACCTGGAGGAGAACTACCCCGGGAAGCTTACCGTCTCGGTGACGTATACGCTGACCGATCACAATGAGTTGGTACTCGACTACGAGGCGACCACCTCGAAAACCACACCGGTGAGTCTCACGAATCACACATACTGGAATCTCGCCGGTCCGGAGAACGGCAACATTCTCCACCACGATGTTCAACTCAACTGCGAGCAATATCTGCCGGTCGACGAAGGTCAAATACCAACCGGCGAAATACTCGATGTTGCCGGGACGCCGATGGACTTCCGAAAATCGAAACGAGTCGGCCAGGATATCAAGGCGGTAACAGACGGCTTCGACCACTGTTACGTAGTCGGTGAACGACGTGACCCGCTGAAGACGGTCGCGATGGTGTGGGACCGGAAGTCGGGACGGGCGATGGAGGTTCTCACGACCATGCCCGGTCTCCAGTTCTACAGCGGTAACAAGCTCGACGGGATACCCGGTCGCAACGGCATTATCTATAAGCAGCACGGCGGACTCTGTCTGGAAACGCAACACTATCCGAACGCGGTCAATGAGCCTGCGTTCCCTACCTGTCTATTGAAGCCTCGCGACACGTACCGGCACCAGACGGTGCACCGTTTTCTGACGAGATAGGGGCGACTCGCGCCGGCGAATCGCTGCCGGGAAACGAAACGGCGCCGGAGATCGTCCGGCGCCGGGGGATGGGGGGCAATAGTTGGAGAACGTTTGTCTCCATACCGTGAATCAGTCGTCTACAACCTCGTAGTCGACATCTTCGGCTTCGGTTTCTTTAGCTTGACCGTTGCCGGCTGCGCCGCCGGCCGAGGCACCCGCTGCGTCCTGTCCGCCGAGTGTCTGCAGGAACGCGGTCTGAGCCTGCTCAACTTCGCTCATGCGGCTGCGAATTTCTTCAGTATCGCGGTTGTCAAGAGCTTGACGCAACTGAGCGGCAGCATCCTGCAACCTCTCGCGCGCCGTTGCGTCGCCGGCCTCCTGGTTCTCGCGAACGATGCGTTCGGCCTGATATGCGGCACTGTCGCCCTGGTTGACCACTTCGGCGGCCTCGCGCGCCTTGCGATCCTCCTCGGCGTGCTGCTCGGCATCTTTCACCATTTTCTGGATCTCTTCCTCGTTCAGGCCGGAGGAGCTTTCGATGCGGATGCTCTGCTCCTTCCCGGTCCCCTGATCCTTCGCCGAAACATGCACGATGCCGTTCGCATCGATGTCGAAGGTGACCTCGATCTGCGGGATACCGCGCGGAGCCGGAGGAATACCGACGAGCTCGAATCGACCCAGCGTCCTGTTCTGGCTCGCCATCTCGCGCTCACCCTGCAGCACATGAATGCTTACCGCAGTCTGGTTGTCTTCGGCGGTCGAGAATATCTGGCTCTTCCGCGTCGGAATCGTCGTGTTGCGTTCGATGAGCTTCGTGAACACGCCGCCGAGCGTTTCGATACCGAGCGACAGCGGGGTCACGTCCAGCAGCAGCACATCATCCACGTTTCCGCTGAGGACACCCGCCTGAATCGCCGCGCCGAGCGCTACGACTTCGTCGGGATTCACGCCCTTGTGCGGCTCGCGTCCGAAGATCTCGCTCACCAGCTTCTGGACCATCGGAATACGTGTCGATCCACCGACGAGTATTACCGCATCGAGGTCGTTTGCCGAGATTCCGGCATCCTTCAGTGCCTTTTGGCACGGCTCACGCGTTTTCTCGACGAGGTCGCCGATCAATTGCTCAAACTTGGCGCGCGTAAGCGAGTACTGTAAGTGCTTCGGACCGCTCTGATCGGCCGTGATGAACGGCAGATTGATCTCGGTCGTTTGTGCACTTGAGAGTTCGCGCTTCGCTCCTTCGGCGGCCTCCTTCAGACGCTGCAATGCCATGCGGTCCTGTTTGAGATCGATGCCGTAGTCGTTCTTGAAGTTCTCGGCGAGCCAGTCGATGACCCGCTGGTCGAAGTTGTCACCACCCAAGTGAGTATCACCGGAGGTCGACCTGACCTCGAACACGTTATCGCCGAGGTCGAGAATCGAGATATCGAACGTACCACCGCCGAGATCGTATACAGCGATAGTCTGCTCCTTACCTCCCTTGTCGAGCCCGTAGGCGAGTGCGGCGGCGGTCGGCTCGTTCACTATCCGCTTTACATCGAGCCCGGCGATGCGCCCTGCATCCTTCGTAGCCTGGCGCTGGGAGTCGTTGAAGTACGCCGGGACGGTAATTACCGCCTCGGTCACCTTCTCTCCGAGATACTCTTCGGCGGTACTCTTCATCTTCTGCAGAATTGCAGCCGAAATCTCCGGGGGCGAGTACTCCTTTCCACCGACTTTGATGACCGCGTCACCATCGGCGGCCTTTTCAACCTTATACCCGACCATGCTCCGCTCTTCGCCGATCTCATCGTAGCGGCGACCCATGAAGCGCTTGATTGAATACACGGTGTTGTCGGGATTGGTGATCATCTGGTTGCGCGCCGGTTGTCCGATCAAGCGATCGCCGTTGTTCGTAAACGCAACCACACTCGGCGTCGTTCGTCCGCCTTCGGAGTTCTGGATAATCTGCGGTTCCTTGCCTTCCATGACCGCCACTGCTGAGTTTGTCGTTCCAAGGTCTATTCCTATCATCTTGCCCATAACCGTTCCTCCTCACGTCGACAAGTTCGGGCGGCCGCCGTCCGGCCCGCCCGATGCGTGCTGTCTGCAGCCGACCGGTGACAACCGTTGCGACAGCGGTGATCACCGGTCGACCGGCCGGCCTCCGCCGGCCGATCGTCATCCACCTTGAATCTCGATCTTTCTCGGCTTCACTGCATCACGCAGATGGAGCGTCAGAGTGAGCACGCCATGCTCCATGTGCGCCTCGATATTTTCGCGGTCGATGCTGTCGTCGAGCGTGTAGGTTCGCTCGTACGGTGCCAGTCGTCGCTCCCGAACTACGAACTGCGCGTTTTCCGGGATGTCCCGCTCACCTCGAATCGTCAGGGTGTCGTTCTCGACACGTACATCGACCTGGTCCTTCGCCACACCCGGCATTTCGATCATCAGCTTCACTTTCCCGTCGTCCTGCCAGATCGAGGAAACCGGCCGTACGGTTGTCCGGGTGCGCTGCACTTCCTGGTTCTGTCCTCGATCATTTCTCGTCGCCGTTGCCATAGCATTCCTCCTGAGTCTCTCGTTAGTGTCCGGTCGACGCGGTGCCCGCGTCGACCGCCTGTTACTTGACATTGACCGATATCTTGCGCGGCTTCGCGTCCTCGCGCTTCGGCAATGTGATCGTGAGCACTCCATCTTTCATGTGAGCCTTCACGTTATCCGCGTCGACGCTCTGCGGCAGGCTCACCGTTCGCTGGAAGCTGCCTTCCCAGCTTTCCTTTCGGAAGCAGTTACCATCGCCGTCCTCGGTCTGCCCCTTTTTCTCGCCCTTGATGGTGAGAACGTTCTCGGCGACCGAGAGGTCGACATCCTTTTCATTGACACCGGGAAGATCGACGGTCACCGTGTAATCGTCGGCGTTCTCGACCATGTCGAGCGCCGGCGCGATGTTCCGGTCGAAGAGACCCGGTGCGAAATCCCAACCTTCGAAATTGAAGAGGTTGTTGATCTCATCCTGCAATCTTCGAAGCTCCGTGCCCGGCTGCCGGTTCATGTCGCTCCCTCTGTTCATCAGATCGCGTGCCATACCACACCTCCTGCTCTTCTGCAATTTTTCGCTTCGCCATTTCATCGCTCCCCGGCTACGCCGGGTTGCTCTACTCACCCTTATATAAGCAGGAAGTGTGCCAAGTGCTTCAAGCAGTCGGTCCGCGGCGTCGAGGAGATATAACTTTCTATATTGTCGATATTTATATTTCTTCTATCACTCATGCCGAAATCGGAGGATCGTCACAGCTACAACCGCGACCGTATCGAGGTGTGTCCGCTTTGACAGAATTCGCTCGCAGTGAGGCGACCGATATGGTCAGAATGACACAGTTGGGGTATTCGAACCGGTGATGGCAGGTTCGAATGTGACACAATTTCCACACCGGTTCCAAGTGCGCTATACTCGCATTTCACATGACTTCACAGCGAATAGAAGCAATGCGACGCAGCCTGGAAAAACGGCGACTCGACGCATGGATCGCAGCGGATGCCGATCCACACGGCAGCGAATACGTCGCCGAACGGTATCGTGCCCGCTCCTGGTTGAGCGGATTTCACGGATCGGCCGGTACTCTCGTCGTCACTCGTACGGAAGCCGGTCTGTGGGTGGACTCGCGCTACTACCTGGAAGCCGAGAGTGCGATTGCCGGTACCGGAATCGAGCTGTTCAAGTCCGGCTTGCCGGGGGTACCCGACTATCCGAAATGGCTCGCTGATCGGCTGATCGAACAGCGCGGCGAGCGTTCGGCACCGGAGCGCCCGACGGTCGGAGTCTGTGCCTCCACGACAACGATCGCTCGAGTACGCAAGCTCGAAGGCGAAGTTTCCCGTGCCGAAGCGTCGGTCGTTCCAAGTGATGATCCACTCGACGAACTCTGGACCGATCGGCCCGGACTTCCGACTGCACCGGTAGTCGAGTACCCGGCGGCGTTCGCCGGTGAGTCGCGGGTGCAGAAGATCGCACGAGTTCGCGATCACGTACGGGAACGCGGCGCCGGCGCGTTGATACTGAGCTCGCTCGATGACATTGCGTGGTTGACGAATCTTCGCGGCGGAGATGTCGCCTACAATCCGGTCTTTCTCGCCTTTCTCGTCGTCACTGCCGAAGAAGCGGTGCTCTTCATGGACTCCGAGAAGATCGAACCGACGATTGCTGAGTCGCTCGCTGCAGACGGATTTATGGTCGCTCCGTACCGAACGGTGCGCGAGTATGTGGCGAACCGGATGCCCGACGCGGCGGTGCTGCTCTCGCCGGATAAGACCGCAGTCGAGTTGCGCACCGTCCTTCCCGATTCACGCACGGTGATCGAGGAGACCGACATCACCACATTCCTCAAGGCTCGCAAGAATCGAACCGAGCTCGACGGAATGCGAAATGCGATGCGAATAGACGGGGCGGCGATTGTGCGCTTTCTCCGCTGGCTGGAGGAGTCCGTGCCCGGCGGCGAGGTAACCGAACGCTCCGCGGCGGCGAAACTCGAGCAGTTCCGCTCCTCCGGCGAGAACTACGTAGGCCCCAGTTTCCCCACGATCTCCGGATTCGGAGAGCACGGGGCGATCGTACACTATTCGGTCGATGAAGAGAGCGATGTGCCGCTCGGCCAGGGTGTGTATCTCGTCGACAGCGGGGCCCACTATCTCGATGGGACCACCGATATCACCCGTACGGTCATGCTCGGTGACCGGGAGACACGCGTAGCTACCGACTTCACATACGTGCTCAAGGCGCATATCGCGCTTGCAACGCTACGTTTCCCGATCGGTACGGCGGGAGTTCAGCTGGATACGATTGCGCGTGCCGAGCTCTGGCGCTCGTCGCGCAACTACGGCCACGGGACCGGGCACGGGATCGGCTGCTATCTGAATGTGCATGAGGGCCCGCAGAAGCTTACCCAATGGTTCTCGCTCTCCGACGTCCCGATCGAGCCGGGCATGATAACCTCGAATGAGCCGGGCCTCTATCGGGCGGGTGAGTACGGTATTCGCATCGAAAATCTGGTACACACCGTGGAAGAGGGAACCGGCGACTTCGGAACCTTCTATTGTTTCGAGACCCTGACCCTCTGTCCGATAGATCTGAAGCTTATCGACGAATCTTTGCTCACCGACTCCGAGCTGGAGTGGGTGAACGCGTATCATGCGCGGGTGCGTGAGGAGCTCTCACCGATGCTCTCGGCGAACGATCAACAATGGCTCGAGCAGCGTACCCGGCCGCTCGATCGGTCGAAGCGGGAGGCGAACGCGTAATGGGACGCAGACGCGAATGAGCGGGAAACGGTTGCCGTATGCGCGGGTAGGAATCGTAGGAGCGGGGCAGCTTGGGCTCATGCTCTGTGATGCCGCACGGCGGCTCGGGATCGCTACGTGCGTACTCGATGCTGATCCCGCTTCGCCCGCATTCGCCCGTGCCGATGACACTATCATCGGTGACCGATTCGACCCGAAGGCGCTGCGTAAGCTGGCTGCAGCGAGTGATGTGATCACATTCGAGATCGAGCATGCGGATACCGAAACGCTGGCCGATCTGCAGGAGTCGGGGACCGCGGTAAGACCTTCGGCCACGGTCCTCGACACGGTTCGCGACAAGTGGTGTCAGCGTGCGGCGCTCGAACGGGCCGGGGTGCCGGGTCCGAACGCCATTCTCTGGAGCGGCGAAGGCGACGACCGCTCACCGCTCGATGCGCCGCTCGATCCTCCGTTCGTACAGAAGCTGCGTTTCGGCGGCTACGACGGGCGTGGGGTCAAGATCATCCGCTCGACCGAGGAGAAGCCGCTTCGCGGTGCGAGCCTCGTCGAAGAGCTCGTCAACATCCGGTGCGAGGTTGCCGTACTTGTTGCACGAACACCGAGCGGTGAGGAGCGATCCTATCCGCCGGTGCGCATGGAGTTTGATCCGGCCGCGAATATCTGTACCCGCTGTCTGCTCCCCGCCGGGCTTGAGGATGATGTAGCCAAGCGCTGTCGCTCTGTCGCGATCGAGGCGGTTCGGGCGCTCGGAGCGGTGGGAATCTGCGCGGTCGAGCTCTTCGTAACCGGCGACGGTCGGGTGCTCGTCAACGAGCTCGCGCCGCGACCGCATAACAGCGGCCATCTGACAATCGAGGCGAGCGCCACCGGGCAGTTCGAACAGCACCTGCGGGCAATCCTCGATCTGCCGCTCGGGTCGGTGGAGGGTGTGCGCCCCTCCGTCATGGTGAATGTGCTCGGCGGCGAGCCGGCAGGTTCTCCGTTGGTGCGTGGCTATGAGGAGGTACTCGCTCTTCCCGAAGCGCATCTGCATCTATACGATAAGCGCCCGAGTAAGCCGGGACGCAAGATGGGGCATCTTACGGTCTGCGCCGGCCGGATCGAAGAGGCGATTGAGATAGCCGACCGTGCCGAAGCGCTATTCCGTGTCAGCGGTTAGAGCGGCGAGAGAGGGAGTAAATGGCGAAGAGTGTTCGAGTGAGCGTAATCATGGGGAGCGACTCCGATCTGCCGGTTATGCGCGCGGCGAGCGACCTGCTGGCGGAGCTCGATGTCGGTTGCGAAACGACCATTGTGAGCGCCCACCGCACCCCCGATCGCATGGTGGAGTATGCGAAGCGCGCGCGCGAGCGCGGCATCGGCGTTATCGTCGCCGGTGCCGGCGGAGCGGCGCACCTTCCGGGGATGGTCGCGGCGATGACCACACTTCCGGTGATCGGAGTGCCGGTGCGTACTTCGAGTCTTTCAGGGCTCGATTCGCTTTTGAGCATCGTGCAGATGCCGCGCGGAGTTCCTGTCGCCACGGTTGCCATCAACAATGCGACGAATGCCGCGTTGCTCGCCGCGCGGATTCTATCTGTCGGGGATGATGCGCTCGCCGCGCGACTCGAGAAACGCTTCGACGATTCGCGCCAGGGTGTGGAGTCCACAGCGGCTGAGCTCGAGCAGCTCGGCGTTGCCGAGTTTTTGAAGCGTCGCGATGCCGGCTGATAAGTACCGCCAGGGAACGACGGCGGCCGACACGGTCATCTGCGATGCGACGGCCGCCGACATCGCCCGGTTCATGCCATGACCATCGAACCGTTCAGCCTGCCGGACGACTTCCTGCTGGGAGCGGCGACCGCCGCTACTCAGATCGAGGGCGGCGATCGAAACAACAACTGGTATCGCTGGTTCGAAAGCGGGCACGTCAAAGACGGCAGCGACCCCTCGGTCGCGTGTGACCACTGGAACCGCGTCGCCGAAGATACCGCGCTGTTGACCGAACTCGGCTGCCATACCTACCGCCTCGGTGTGGAGTGGAGCCGGATCGAACCGGAACCGGGCCGTTTCGACGAATCGGCGATCTCCCACTACCGCGAGGAGCTGCAGAAGCTGCGCGATTCGGGAATCGTACCGCTGCTCACCATCTACCACTTCTCACATCCGCTCTGGTTCGAGGCGATGGGTGGATGGATGTCGCGGCGCTCGATCGAGTGCTATCTTCGCTTTGCGGAGGTGGTTGTACGACGTCTCGGCGATCTGGTCGACGACTGGGTCACGATCAACGAACCGAATATCTATCTTGTTTTCGGGTACGTCATGGGTGTATGGCCGCCCGGCCGCAAGAGCATCCGCCGCTTTTTCCGCGGTCGACGCCATATGGTGCGGGCTCACCGCGCCGCCTACGAGATGATTCACCGGATCAGCACCGAGCTCGGCAGGCCGCAGCCGAAGGTCGGAGTCGCTCATCACCTGCGGGTTTTCGATCCCGCGACCGATCGCATCGCCGACCGGTTCATGGCACGCTTCTATGCCACGATGAGCCAGGGTATCTTCGTCTCCGCGATGACCGGGACACCGGGTGACGGTGGGAGATGCTGGGCCGACTTCGTCGGCGTAAACTACTACTCGCGCGATATCGTCCACTTCGTGCCGAATCCGGCGATCGGGTTCGGGAGACGCATGAGTCTGGAGGGTGCGCCGGTCAACGATCTCGGGTGGGAACGCTATCCGGAGGGTCTCTACCGAGTCGTTCGGTGGGTCGCCGAGCGCCATCGGCTGCCGATATACATCACCGAGAACGGCACCTGTGACAGCCGGGATGCGTTTCGTAGCCGCTACGTATACGACCACCTCTATCAGATTCACCGCCTGATCGAAGACGGTATCGATGTGCGCCGCTACTACCACTGGACCCTCACCGATAACTTCGAATGGACCGAGGGGACGACCGCTCGGTTCGGGCTGGTGTACGTCGACTTCGAGACGCAGCGCCGGGCGCCGCGGGAGAGCGCGCGATTCTACGCCGATATCTGCCGCCGGCGAGCGGTGACGACAGGCATGATCGAGCGCTATATCCGGTGAGGTAGGCTGGCGCGGGGGGCGCCTCCGTTGCGCCTCGCGGGCTCGACGAATCGCCGCTCTTCGGCGACGACCGAGCCGACGGTTACCGTCCGGCGGGCCCTGCCCCGATGGCTACCGCCCCGACGGGCCGGCGCGCAATCTCCGCCGGCCGGGCTTTTCGCCTTTTGTCGTCGAGCGTCGCGTCCCGGCCAGGCCGGGTCCGGCGTTCAATACCGCGCCGTCCCGCGTGGCAAGCTCCGGCTGGAACCGTTTGCCGAACTCGGTCCAGATGACCACGAAGAGGGCGGCGAGGAGCGGCCCGACAAGAAATCCGATAAGGCCGAGAAGCGCGATACCGCCGAGCGTGGACATGAGCACCAGCGCCGGATGCAGACCGCTGCGATCGCCGAGTATCCACGGACGAACGACGTTCTGCGTGATCGCGACCGTACCGGTGGAGAGGGCCATGAGGGCGATGCCTCGAACCGGCGAGCCGGTTGCGATCAGCAGCAGGCCGGCGGGCAGCATGACGAAATTGGCCCCAATCATGGGGATAATGCTGAACAGGACCATCACCATCCCCCAGAGGAACGGACTCGGCAGACCGAACAGCGAGAAATAGAGTGCGCCGATGCTCCCCTCGACGATTCCGAGGCCGAAGTTCGTCAGCAGAGTGGCGGTGATGATATCCTGCGCACCCCCGCTGATCCGGTCGACCTCACCGGTGGAAAGAGGGATAAGCGCACGTATCCGCTGTAGAAGCGTCTCACCATCGACGAGCAGGAAGAAGAAGAGTACGAGGAAGATGAAGGAGTTCAGGATCGCGCTCGCGATATTCGCGAAGCTTTCCTGAGTTGCCGCGACGAGGAATTCGCCCGACACCGAGAGCGCGTTTCTGAGAACCTCGTCGAGCTGAACAGCACCGAAGTCGAGCTCGGCGAGCGCTTGCG
>PUOG01000348.1 GCA_003552745.1 Spirochaetaceae bacterium | reverse complement strand
GCCCTCTTCGACGATGCCGTCGGTGTGCCGATGCCGACCGCGCTGATCCTCGCCGTCTACTCGGTCGCGAGCGTCATCCTCTGGTTGAGCGCGGTTACGCTGCTTCCGGGTGTGCCGGCCGGTGCGGCAGCTCGCGGGGGCGATGAATCCAGCGAGGGGCGCGCCGACACCGGAAGCGCGGGCGGTGCCGCGGCTTCCGGCGGTGGACAGCGCGGTCCGGCGGTCGGCCACTCGCGCGGCAGCGCACCGGGCGGCTCGCCAGAAGACGACGAGCCGGAGTCGCTCGAGGCGGTCGACGACGACGACGGATCACGGTAGGAAGCCGCCGCCGTACGCGCCGACCGATCCGGCTCGCGATTGCGGAGGAGCGTGATCGACGGGCGGAAACACTACCGCTGTACCCGTGCGTTTCCTTTCCAGATGTTCCACACCTGCGCCTCATCGGCCGGCTGTGCGTAGTCGGTGAGCATCGTGACCGCGAGCGCTCCGGTCGCCCAGCCGAACTGAATCCACTGTTCGGCCGGCTTGCCGGTGAGTATCGCGTAGAGCAGTCCGCCCACGAAGCCGTCGCCGCCGCCGATTCGATCGAGAACCTCGATCTCTCGCGGCTCAACGACGTACCACTCGCCGTTCGCCCACGTGAGTGCGCCCCACATATGGCGGTTGGCATTGATCACCTCGCGGAGCGTGTTCGCGAACACACTCACATCCGGGTATTCGGCTCGAACGCGCTCGATCATCCCTTTGAAGCTTTCGATCTTCTCGCTGATCTCGGCGCCGCCTGCCTCCGGCCCTTCGATCCCGAGGCAGAGCTGAAAATCCTCCTCGTTGCCGATGAGAACGTCGGAGGCCGACGCGATCTCGGAGAAGATCGAGCGAAGCTCTTCTTCGCGGTTCTCCCAGAACGATGCCCGGTGGTTGAGATCGAAGGAGACGCGCGTGCCGTGCTTCTTGGCCGTGCGCGCGACCTCGAGGCAGAACCTGCCGGTCTCCGGGGAAAGGGCGGCGATGAGACCGGAGAGATGTGCGATCTGCACGCCTTCGGAGCCGAAGATACGCTCGAGGTCGAAGTCTTCGGCGCTCAGCGTACGGCCGACTTCCCCCGCACGATCGTTTGAAACCTGCGGTCCGCGCGGTCCGAAACCGCTGTCGGCGAGGTTGAACTGGTGGCGATAGCCCCACGGACCACCCTGGTCGACCTCCGGGCCCTCTACATCGATGTGGCGGTGAGCGAGGTTGTCACGAATCATCCGTGCGACCGGACTTCCTTTCACCAACTTCGTCAGCAGCTTCGCCGGTAGTCCGAGGTAAGAAGAAACGCTTACGACGTTCGATTCGGCACTCGTGACCTGGATCTCGAGCGTGCTGCCGCAGTGCATCGGCTGCCGGTCAATCGGAGTGAGTCGCGCACCCATACTCGTCGCGGTCAGAATCGCGTAACGGCAGTTCTTTTTCAGTTCCAACGGTAGCCTCCAGATAGATTGCTTCGATTTTCCGGAAGGCTATTACGGGTGTGCGCCCGGCGGCAAGCGAGCGCGGTGGTGGCGGGATGCGATCGGCGGCGCGAGGGCACGCCGGCCGCCGGCCGGTTCTACCGGCGGCCGCCCCGGTTTCGGTTTCGCTGCCCCGGGCGGCGCCGGTCGCGTCCGGCGAACTCGCCGCCGCCTTTTCGTCCCCGTTCAACCGAGCGCCCCCGTTCGGCGGGGCGCTGTCCGTTATTACCCGCCCGACCGCCGCCCGTGCGAACATCGATGTGCCACGCATGCTCGCGGTCAATACGGATCGATCGCTCGAGAAGGCGTTCGATCGAGCGCAGATGCACCACCTCGTCGCGGTTGCACAGTGACAGCGCCTCCCCGTCGGCGCCGGCTCGACCGGTGCGGCCGATGCGGTGGACGTAGGTTTCCGCCTCGTTCGGCATCTCGAAATTAATGACATGGGTGATGTCGTCAACGTCGATCCCGCGAGCCGCCACGTCGGTGGCCACCAGTACCTGCAGCTTTCCGTTCCGGAAGGCATTCAGCGCGCGCCCGCGCTGGTTCTGTGTGCGGTCGCCGTGGATCGCATCGCTGTCGATGTTGTGCTTCGAGAGGTGACGAGCGAGGCGTGAGGCCTTGTGCTTCGTGCGGGTGAACACGAGCGCGCGGAACATCTGCCGTTCGCTGATGAGCTCGACGAGAAGACGCTGCTTGTCCGACTGCTCGACGAACATCACCGAGTGCTCGATCGATTCGACGCTCAGGCTGCCCCCTTCGCACTCGATGCGCTGCGGGTCGCGGAGGATACTCGCGGCGAGCTGCTCCACCTCGTTCGGCATGGTCGCCGAGAAGAGGAGGGTCTGTCGCTCGGCGGCGGTCATCGCGACAATGCGCCGGACATCGGGCAGGAAGCCCATGTCGAACATGCGATCGGCCTCATCGAGGACGAGAAATCCGACCGCCGAAAGGTTGATACGCCGCTCGTTCACGAAGTCGAGGAGCCTGCCCGGCGTTGCGATGAGAATGTCCGGGCTCTGTGAGAGCTGTCGCTCCTGTTGCGGTTTCGGAGCGCCGCCGTATACGACCGCCGACGATATACCGGTGCCCTTGCCGTAGGTGCCGACGCTCTCGGCGATCTGGATCGCGAGCTCTCGCGTCGGCGCGACGATGAGCGCGCGCGGGCGTGCGGTCGCAGCGGCGGTGTTCCGGCGGGTGCCGGGACCGTGCTGTCGTTTCCTGCTCGAACGCTCGCTGCCGCTCTCGGCAAGGAGATGCAGCAGCGGCAGCACGAACGAGGCGGTCTTGCCGCCTCCGGTCTGTGCGGTCGCGAGCAGGTCCGATCCACGAAGTACGACCGGCACTGCGCGGGTCTGCACCTCGGTGGGTGACTCGTAGCCGCAGCGGGCGATCGCCTTGAGGAGAGATGGGCGGAGATCGAGCTCCGCAAAGGTCGTAGATGTCATGGGTATCCTTTCAGTGGCGCAACTCCAAGCCTGTGCCAGCCGAAAGGTGCTTGATGATTCAGATCGCCCGGCAGGAAGGCACAGTGCCGGCGACGTGAACTCTTGAGTTGAAGAGAAGCACATATGGTGCCATGTAGTCAAGCAGGCGCGAAAATTTCGCGATTCGGGCGCCGGGGCGGCTGCTCACTGGCTCGAGGGCACGAAAGCGCGCTACACTCGCGGATAGTGAACTTCGACTCGCTTCTCGGCAGTGGAATTGCGCTCGGCGTTGTCGCGAATCTCGCGGCGGTCGTCGCCGCATCCATCGTAATCGGGGTGATCGGCAGACTGATCGTGCGGCGCATCGTCTCCCGCATCGTACGTCGCACGCCGTATAAATGGGATGAACTCATGTACCGCCGGGGAATATTCTCCTCGGCGATGCGGTTCGTTCCGCCGCTCCTCATCTTCCTCAGCCTGCCGGTTGTACTCGCGGATACCCCGGTTCTCCACGAGCCGCTGCGGCGGATTACGACCGTATGGATGATCGCCGTCGGAATTCGCATTCTCTCGGCGATCGGCAGTTTCGTCGACGACCTCTACCGCGTCGAGTCCGAGGAGATGGCGCGCCACCGCCCGATCAAAGGGTACGTGCAGCTTGCGAAGATCTTCATCTATGTAGTGGGAATGGTGCTGATCATCACTACGCTGATCGGTGTCTCGCCGCTCGGCATCCTCGGTGGTCTCGGCGCGCTCAGCGCCGTGCTGCTTCTCGTCTTTCGCGATGCGATACTCGGCTTCGTCAGCGCGGTACAGCTGTCGGCTAACCACATGGTCAGCATCGGCGATTGGATCGAGGTGCCGAAATACGGCGCCGACGGACCTGTGATCGACATCACGCTGCAGACGATCAAAGTGCGCAACTGGGACATGACCATCACCAGCCTTCCGAGCTATGTGCTTATCAGCGATTCGTTCAAGAACTGGCGCGGCATCTACGAAGCCGGGGGGCGGCGGATCAAACGTTCGATCTATATCGATGTGCGTAGCGTGCGGTTCTGTACTCCGGAGATGATCGAGCGTTTTCGCCGAATGCCTCTGATCGCAGACTATATGGAAGCGAAGCTTGCCGAGATCGGGCGGGAGCCTTCCGGGGAAGACATGACCGTCGGACGGCATCTGACCAACCTCGGTACATTTCGGGCATACGCCCTCGCCTATATGAAGGAGAACCGCGGTGTACAGCACGACCTGATTCAGATGGTGCGGCAACTGCAACCGGGCCCGCACGGACTACCGCTCGAGATCTACTGCTTTACTCGCGATACCGCATGGATCGGGCACGAGGCGGTCCAATCGGATATGTTCGATCACCTGCTCGCGGTATTGCCGGAGTTCTATCTGC
>PUOG01000194.1 GCA_003552745.1 Spirochaetaceae bacterium | reverse complement strand
GTCCCGGATGCCTTTTTCGATCCGCTTCCCGATGATCTGGCAGCCCTCTACAGCGGCGAAGGATCATGAATGTTCTGCTTGATACGTGTACATTTCTCTGGATCGCGGCCGACAGCGATTCGCTTTCACAGGAAGCACGACAGCTCTTTCTGACGGCCCGCGTTGTCTACTTGAGCGCCGCCTCATGTCAGGAAATCGTCGTAAAGTACCAGCTCGGCAAGCTTCCGCTTCCCGAGACTCCTCCTCGCTACATTCCGCGGGTCAGGGAGGAGCACGGCATACGTCCGCTCCCCATCAATGAAGCCGATGCACTTCACCTCGCCGCCCTTCCTCCGCTGCACAAAGACCCGTTCGACAGACTCCTTATCAGTCAGGCCATCTGTAACGGACTCATCATTCTCACCCCTGACCCACTTATTCAGCGATATCCTGCGCGCTGGGAGTGGTAGCACCGGCGAGCTCGATAGTGTCGTCGTGGTATCCGCTGAACGGCGGCCGGGACTCTCACCTCCTTTTCCTCGCGATCGATTAGCTCCTCTCAACCTCGTAGAGGCTGAGGTTATTGCCATCAGGATCCTTGAATTCGGCGAATGCTACCGCACCCTCAACGCGCTGTATCTCACCGACGTCGAGACCGAGGTCTACTAACCGCGTACGCTCCCGATCAATGTCATCGACGCCCAGGAGCAGGCAATGTTCTGACCGTGTACTCTCTCCTTCCGAGAGTTGGAGCCAGCATTCCGGCCGAAGCTCGTACTCGCGGATGCCCGGGGCGGGGTCGATATGACCGTTCAGTTCAAGACACGATTCGTACCAGCGCGACGCTTCGTCGATACTCTTGACCGGAACGCAGATCGTAATGCTCGTGAGTTTCATTGCAGTTCTACTCCCTGGAGTGACGACACGGCGTCCTCGGCGATGTTTCGTCGTAGGGAAAATGAGAGACTGAAAGGCGGGCGTGTCGGCCGCGAGGTCGAGTCGTGAACGATCTCGGACTCATGTTACTGCCTTCCAGCGCCATTCAGCTGTGTCGCGATCGCCCATGTGTTGCCGCACGGATCCTTGACGCTTCCACGCTTGTCCAGGTCTCCCTCCCTTGTTCGCGGTTCCTCAACCGGGACCCCGCCTGCAGCGACAGCACGTTGTAAGCGCCCGCTCGCCCTTCTCGGCCGGCCCGGCATAAGCCGCCTCGAGCATGACGATATCACGCCCGTGAATCTCCGCCGGCAGCTCGGGATCGTCCGGAACGGTCCACGGAGTAACGTCGGAGGTGATCTCGTCGGGTGCTTCGGCCATGAAGTCGCGCCATGCGGAGATTACCTCGACACCCTGTTCCAGCGGGTAGAGGACCGCCGCGTACATGATCTGCGGACCGTTAGGTTGCAGCTGGAACTCGAATGAGGTCACGATGCCGAAGTTGCCGCCACCTCCGCGAATTCCCCAGAAGAGGTCGGCGTTCTCGTTCGCACTCGCAGTCAGCCGCTTCCCGTCCACGGTGACCACTTCCGCCGACAGAAGGTTGTCACAGCTCAACCCGCACTTCCGGCGCAACCAGCCGTATCCGCCGCCGCGTACGGCGACCAGCAGGTCGTGCTTGCGGGCGAAACGTATCGCGCGAACGACATCGCCGGCACTCGCGCAGCGGGCGACCAGCGACGGCCTCGGGTCGAACATGCCGTTCCATAAGAGGCGACCTTCGTCGTACCCGGCTTCCCCGGGGCCGGCGACCTGTCCTTCGAACCCGTGAGCAAGCTCGCGGACGGCCGAATCACCGATCGTCTTCCGCTCTCCCGAGCGCGTCATGATATGTTCCATAAGTGATGATGGTAACGCTCGACCCCGGGGACCCACATCCGCTGCAACACGTAAACGGGTCGAGGACCACACGTAGCGGCCGCCGTCGGGTACCACGTAGCAGCTATACGATGCCGTGGCGAAAAGCGTATGCGACGGCGGCCGCGCGAGCACTTTTGCCGGCGGCGCCGATCTTGGGGTAGACGTTGGAGAGATGACGCTCGACGGTGCGAACGCTGAGAAAGAGCGTGTCGGCGATCTCGCCATTGCTTTTCCCGTAGGCGATCAGGCGGACGATCTCCGTTTCGCGCCCCGATAGCGCCTGGCCGTGGGAGTCGATGGATCGTTGCGATGTGGTGTTAGCTTCTGCGTGCTGCGCGGTATCGTCCCCGGCGTCGCGCCGCGCGTCACCGTGGCGTGTGGCTTCGCGGGCGTGCGAACCGCCTGCCGGGCGGTCGTTAAGAAACGCGTGCAGGCGTTCGAGCTCGCGACCGCGATCGCCGTCGATTCATCGAGTAGATCCATGCCGCGGGCGACTTCCCCCGCGTTGACCAGCGCGAATCCCCGAAGCGCGAGTCCGAGCATCTGCAGCTCCATGTTGGCCAGCTCGTCGGCGAGCTCGAGCGTGCGCCTGCCGGCCTCCTCCGCCTTCGCCGGGTCGACATCGACGCGGAGGTAGCCTTCGGTATAGGCGAGAAGCCCATGTTCGTAGCACGTCGGCTGCCCGTCGAGGAGCCGGCGTGCTCGCTGCAGCCGGCCGTTTGCGATGCCGCCTCGCCCGCCGGCGGACGACCGGTGGACGAGGGGGGGCACTACAATCTCGCGCCGATCGCCAGCGAAAGCGTGGTGAGGTTGTTATACGTGTAGCGCGGTTCATCCTGACTCTGCGTCCAGACACTTGGAGAAGGGCCGGTTCCATCCGAGCCGCCGCCGAGAAGGCGTACGCTGACGAATGCCTCCCTCCCTCGATCGAGCGTGATCCCAGCACGCAGCGCGCCGTCGTAGAGCCAGCCGTTGACATCCACGTCGCGCAGATTCAGGTAGCGGATCGGCGCCCAGAACCCCTCCGCAGACAGCTCGACAAAGCCCGGCCCGTCACCCTGGTAACGGGTGAGCGTGCTGAGCACGGGGACCGGACCGAGATCCTGGGAGACAACCCGCTGCTCACCGTCGCCGGACTCGAAGACGATGCTCGCGTTTCGCAGTTGCAGCCCGGCGCCGGCGGAGAATTGCCATGCCCGACGATCGACGAAACGATACCGGTAGGTCCCGCGCCAGAAGTCGAAGCCGTAGGTGAGATCGAGCGGTACCGCGCTCGCCTCGTCATCGGTAGTGCCGAACACCTCGTCATCGACGCGGATGGTGGTGCCGGCGGGGATGCGCGTGGAGCTGCGGATAGTCAGCGGCTGGTAGAGCAGCTCCACCTCGTGCCGGCCGCCGAAAAGTGCTTCGCCGGTCAGGCGCGAGTACGGATAGAGGATCTCCTGTCCGCCCTGCGTTCGGTAGTCGAAGAGATCGCCGTCTTCGCCGAACTGGATCTCGTGGTGAAGGATCGATACGATGCCGAGCTCGGCGCGAGCGTTGAGCTCGACCGGAGCCGGATGGGCGGCGAGACTCGTTGCGGCGAACGTGCCGAAAAGCAGTACAGCGGCGAAGGCGCCGAAGATTGAGCGGATACCGGGGGCGACACGCGTGTAGCCCGAATTGAGAGTATACTTCATAAGCAGAGATTATCGTATCAAGCCGTGATGCGGGGCAACAGATAAATCTCGATCGTGAAGCCGACAGCAGATGAATGCTCGGTGTGAGGAATTGAGGCGCTTTCGTTATCGGAATTCGGTTTCTGGCGGCACGAGTCGTGGCATGCAGACGTGTCGCTACGTCTCTTCTTCGGCAAGCGTCACACGAATCCGGTCCGGGTCAAGGATCTGAATTTCGTCGCTCTCTTCGAGGAATGGTTCGATATCGCGGCGGAGGGCGTTCGGGTCGAGAGCGTCGAGTTTTCGGATGAGCTCCCGGCGCCACTCAGCGGGAATCGCTTCGCTGTTGCTCTGTTTGAGCGCATTCGATAGAAGGGTCAGGTTCGGTTCAACGCGCGGCCGTCGCGACAGATACCACACGATATCGTACCAGTCCCGGCCTTTCGCGTACTTACGGGTGAGGATCGCATTGAGCTTCCCGGCCATGAGCGATGGGAGGTCGTGGTGCCGCAGAGCGAACATAGCGTGGCGTTGTACGATTTTCGATTCTGTCCGTGCACCGGAAGGGGCATTCGTGTCGATCTCGACCTTCACCGATAGCTTCCTCCGTGGATTGCCGGTAGTCCCCGCTTCGTAGAGCAGACGCTGAATGCGAACCCAGACGACCTCAAGGGGTGCGTTCACCTTAACCGATGTCGCAACGTCGAATCCCTGACGAGTCAGATCGCGGTTGATTTTCGTGGCGAGTTGAGAGATCGCCGGAGGCTCTTCCGACTCGACGGAGAAATCGAGGTCCTCCGAAAAACGTCGGACTCCGTGCACGAAGCGCAGTGCCGTTCCACCGACGAACGAGAGTGACTGAAAGGCGC
>PUOG01000208.1 GCA_003552745.1 Spirochaetaceae bacterium | reverse complement strand
CGCGCCCGAGGGAATCCGCCGGCACGCGTCGAGGGGACGCTACCGGCCCCGACCCGCCAATCTCCGCCCTCGGAGCCCCGATCGGCATCGTCAACGCGCGCGAGCACAACCTCCGCTCCATTTCCGTCGACATCCCTCAGAACACACTCACCGTACTCACCGGCGTTTCCGGCAGCGGCAAGAGTACGCTCGCCTTCGACATAGTCTTCGCCGAAGGCCAACGCCGCTACCTCGAATCGCTGAACGCGTATGCGCGGCAGTTCGTTCAGCCTGCGCAGCGTCCCGATGTCGACGGCGTCTTCGGCCTCCCGCCGTCGGTCGCCATCGAGCAACGCACGAGCCGCGGCGGCTGGAAGAGCACCGTTGCGACCACTACCGAGCTCTTCCATTTCTTGCGACTGCTTTTCCTCAAGCTCGGCACGCAGTACTGCCCCGACTGCAGTATCGCGATTCAGCCCCAGAGCCGGGACGCCGTGCTGGCCGACATCTTCCGTGAATATAGCGGTCGGCGCGTAACGCTCCTCGCCCCGCTCGTTGTCGCCCGGAAGGGCTACTATACCGACCTCGCAACGTGGGCGGCGAAGAAGGGCTACGCCGGGCTGCGCGTCGACGGCGAGATGACCCCGACCGATGAATGGCCGCGACTCTCGCGCTACAAGGAGCATACGATCGAGTTGCCGGTGGCCGAAATCGAGATCGATCCGGCGCAGGAAGGACGTCTTCGGAGCGCGATCGAGGAGGGGTTGCGCTACGGCGAGAGTCAGCTGCTCGTTGTGCCGACGGATGCGATCGGACATGGTGATGATGATGCCGCCGGCGCGCGCCTCTTCTCGGTGAAGCGAAGCTGCCCCGGCTGCGGTACGAGCTTCCCCGAGCTCGATCCTCGTCTCTTCTCGTTCAACTCGCACCACGGCGCCTGTGACCGCTGCGGCGGCAGCGGCTTCATCAACGCCACCGACGACGAGCTCGACGGGCTCGTGCACGAAGGGCATAACGGCAGCCCCGACGCCGAACGTTTCGAGCGCTGTCCGGATTGCGGCGGCAGCCGGTTGAACCGCGTGGCGCGGGCGGTTCTCTTTCGCGAGCACTCGATCGACCGTCTCGCCGCGATGTCCGTTGCGAAGCTTGCCGATTGGATCCGCGCGATTGAGCTCGAGGACCGCGAAGCTGCGATCGCGCGCGACATCGTCGCGGAGCTTTCCGCCCGCCTCGGCTTTCTGCAACGGGTCGGGCTCGGATATCTCGGCCTCGACCGCGCTGCTCCAACCCTTTCCGGTGGCGAGGCCCAGCGCATCCGCCTCGCCGCTCAGCTCGGAAGTAACCTGCGAGGGATCTGCTATGTGCTCGACGAGCCGACCATCGGTCTGCATGCGCGCGATAACCGCATGCTCCTCGATACGCTTGCCGAGCTGCGCGACCGGGGAAACACGATCGTAGTCGTCGAGCACGATGCCGATACGATTCGCTCCTCCGACCACGTTATCGATCTCGGACCGGGCGGGGGGGTGCGCGGCGGAGACGTGGTCGTCGCCGGGTCACTCTCCGAGCTGATGGCGTCGAGCGAGTCGCGTACCGGCCGGGCGCTCGCGCATCCGCCACCACATCCAGTGGTGCCGCGCAAGCCGCGTGTCGATCCACCCGAGGCAGCGTCTTCCATCACCATTTCCGGCGCGTCGCTCCACAACCTCCGGGAGATCGACGTGGAGTTCCCCGTCGGGCGACTCACGTGTGTGACCGGCGTATCCGGATGCGGCAAGTCGAGTCTCGCTCGTGGCGTCCTCTACGAGAATGCGAAGCGAATCGTGGCCGAGCGCGGCCACTCCCGAAGGGGAAAGGAGGGCGCACGAGCAAGCGCGGCCGATCGTCGATCAGGTTCGAAGAAGAAGCTCCCGGCGGTCGTCGGCTGTCGATCCATCAATGGTCTGGATGGAATTGATCGAGTGCTCGAGGTCGACCAGACGCCGATCGGGAAGACTCCACGAAGCTGTCCGGCAACATATGTCGGTGTCTGGGACGACATCCGGCGACTCTTCGCCGGTACGCCGGAGGCGAAGCTGCACGGTTTCGATGCCTCGCGGTTTTCGTTCAACACCAAAGGCGGGCGCTGCGAAACGTGCGGCGGTCAGGGAGTCGTTCGCATCGAGATGAGCTTCCTGCCGGATGTGCGCATGGTCTGCGAGACATGCGGCGGATTACGCTTCACGCCGGATACGCTGGCGATCCGTTACAAGGGGAAGAGCATCGCGGAAGTGCTCGACATGAGCATCGAAGAGGCGGCGCGCTTCTTTTCGGCCCACCGAAAGATTCACTACGCCCTGGCACTGCTCGACGAGGTCGGACTCGGATACCTGAAGCTCGGCCAGCAATCGCCGACCCTTTCCGGCGGCGAGGCGCAGAGACTGAAGCTGGTAACCGAGCTTGCTAAGACCGGTGGAGCGAAGGCCGGTCACACCCTCTACGTGCTCGATGAGCCGACGATCGGCCTGCATATCTCCGACGTGGAGAAGCTCACCCGTGTGCTCATCCGCCTCGTCGACGCCGGTAATACGGTGGTCGTCGTCGAGCACAACCTTGATTTGATCGCCGAGGCGGATCGTATCATCGATCTCGGCCCGGAAGGGGGCGAAGACGGCGGTCGAGTTGTCGCAACGGGAGCGCCGATCGCGATCGCCGAAACCGTCGAACACGAGCCGGCGATGGCGGCCGAACGACCGGCGGGCGGAGGAGCGTTTTCCGAGCGTCGCGGGTGGGAGAAAGGTGCTTCCGACGGACACGGTTTCGTCGGGTACACTGCTCGCGAGCTTGCGCGGCACCTCGCATCCGGAGAGCGATTCTCCGCTGCGGATGCACCACGCAATACCACGGTGGAAACGATTCACTCTTCCTCCGATCAGTGATCCTTGTCCGTGCAATCGGTTTCCGATATCCTCACAGCTGCCGCGTTAGCGTCTTGCGGGGAGTTGATGTGCGGCCCCTCCCGCCCTCAACTCGTTTTCGATTCATCATCCATACTCGATAAGGGGCACCGCCTATGCTTCAGACAATCCTCTCGGAAGAGATTCAGAATCTCATCGAACAGCATAACTGGCAGCAGCTGGCGAAGACTCGATATGCGTGGCCGGACCCCGAAATCGTGGCACCCGAAATCGTGGACGTACTCATCGATCTTGATGCCCCCGATCGCGCGCTCTTCTTCCGGGCGCTGCCGCGTGATCTGGCGGTCGAGGTTTTCTCCTACCTCGATCCGGAGCACGCTGACGAACTGCTCGTCGATCTGACCGATGTGGAGACCCGACGGCTGATCTCCGAGATGAGCCCCGACGATCGCACCGCGCTCCTCGAAGAGCTTCCCGGGCAGGTAACTCAGCGACTTCTCAATATGCTTCCGGCTGACGAGCTGCGGGAAGCACGGAAGCTGTTGGGCTACCCGGAAGATAGCGTTGGTCGGCTCATGACGCCCGACTACATCAAGGTGCGGCGCGAGTGGACGGTCGCGCAGGCGCTCGAGCACATTCGCAGGTTCGGAGAAGAGGATGACGCGCTGTTGGTTATCTATGTGACGAATGCTCGAGGGCGGCTTGTCGACGCGATTCCGCTGACGCAGCTCGTGCTCGCGGACCCCGATCAGCCGCTCACCGATATCATGGACTACTCGTTCGTCTGCCTCAGCGCCACCGACGACCAGGAAGAGGCGGTGCGGGTTATGCACCGCTATAATCGGCTCATGCTGCCGGTCATCGATAGCAGCGGTGTTCTGCTCGGTGTCGTTACAACCGAGAGTGTCATGGACGTTTCCGAAGAGGAGGTCACCGAGGACTTCCATCTCTCGGCGGCGGTGAGCCCGATGCGCACCGGCTATTGGGATACGAGTGCGTTCTCGCTGGTGCGCAGCCGCATCGGTTGGCTTGCGGTGCTCGTCGTGGTGAACCTCCTCTCGTCCGGCGTCATTGCCGCGTTCGAGGAAACGCTGGAGGCGGTCGTGGTGCTTGCCTTCTTCATCCCGCTGATCATCGACACCGGCGGGAACGCCGGAAGCCAGAGCGCTACGCTCATGATTCGCGCGATGAGCATCGGAGACGTGAAGATGGAGCAATGGCTGCGAGTCTTTCTCAAGGAGCTCGTAATCGGTATCTCGATCGGTCTGGTTCTCGGTGTCATGGGTTTTGGCCTCGGTCTCCTCCGCGGAGGCGCAGAAATCGGGGTGGTCGTCTTTCTTACGATGGTGACCATGCTCATCATTACTAACCTGTTCGGGATGTTTCTGCCGTTCGTGCTCGCTCGCGTGAAAGCGGACCCCGCGATCGCCAGCGGACCGCTGGTCACAAGCCTCGCGGATGCGGCCGGACTGCTGATCTACTTCAGTTACGCGGTGCTGAT
>PUOG01000199.1 GCA_003552745.1 Spirochaetaceae bacterium | reverse complement strand
GCTCGGCGAGTGATCCAACCTTCCGGGGTGATATAATGGATCGCACCACAAGAACGGTAAAAACTATCACCAGAACGCCGAGTATAATAGAGACTATGACAATGACGGGCATGCGGAATCGCGCCTCAGCTTCACGGTATACTGCTTTCGCGTATCAGAGTGAACCTATACAAAGTCCTCCGGGCTGTCAAATAACGCGACGTCGTGGAATGCCGCAGTTCGCCCGGTTGCGACGACTCACGTTCGTGTTGGTGGTGTTCTTTCTCGGAGGCGGCTTCCTGGCGGCCGAAAACCGGTCTGAAGCCGAAAAACTCTTCCTGGAAAACAGGCCCGAAGAAGCGGCTCCCCGATTTGAAGAGGCTATCGCGGAATATCCCGGCGATACCCGACTGTATCATCAGCTCGCCGCGGTCTACGTACAGCTTGACCGGTATGACGACGCCAAGGAGATTCTAAACAGCGGCCTCGAACGAGGTGAGGATCGGCACGAGTTTCTCTTCAATCTTGGTACGGTTGCGCGACGAAAGGGCGACAATGAGCGGGCTTTGGCGCGCTTTACGGAGTCGATCGAGGCGCACAGCGAGTTCGCACTCGCCTTTCGCAATCGCGCCAACCTGTACGTTGAGAAGGGCGACTACGAAGATGCGATCAAGGACTACGAGGCCTACCTTTCGCTGCGCAGTGACTCACCGAATCGAAATGATGTCGAGCGTATGATTGCTGCATTGCAGGATCGGCTTGAAGAGGAACGGCGCCGGCAGGAGGAGCAGGAGCGTCGCGAACAGGAAGAGCGTGAGCGCCGTGAGGCGCTTCGTCAGTCGGTGCTACGCAGGCTCGAAGAAAGCCGGCAGGAGACCGATCGCAGCGGCGGCGGAGACGAAGAGTTCGAGTCGATCGAAGACGATTTCGATATTTTCGACTGACCGGAGCAAACACAATGTATGACCGAAAACGTGCACTTATCGCCGGCGGGATCGTCCTGGCGTTGCTGATCGGTGGTGGCCTCGGAACGGCGCTTCTGGTCGGTGAAAGGAGCCCGGTACCGGACGACCCACACACGAACACGCTGAGACTCGCCCGGAACTATTACGAGGACGGAGAGTTCGCGCGCGCACTCGACCTTGTCGACCGTATCCTTCTCGACGATGTCGACCATGAAGCGGCGAATGAGCTTCGGAGCCGGATCGTGGAGGCACGACGCGCCCGGGAACAGGAGGAACGCGATCGTCTCGAGGAAATCTCCGAACTACGGCGCGAGATCGAAGAGCTTCAATCTACCGATCGATCGGAGGACGAGGACCAGCTTGCAGCCCTCGAGGAGCGTCTCGCCGAGGCGGAGCGAGAACGTCGCGAAGCGGAGGAAAGGCGGGCTGCCGAGGAGGAAGCCGCCGAGGAGGCTCGGCGAGAACGAGAGCAGGAAGAAGAGGAACGAGCGCGCGAGGAAGAGGAGAGAGCGCGTGAAGAAGAGGAGAGAGCGCGCGAGGAAGAAGAGAGACGAGCCGAGGAAGAACGCGAGCGAGAAGAAGCGGAGCTCGCAGCGCTCGAAGAAGAGGAGAGGGAGCGCGAAGAGGAAGTCCAAAACCTGCTGGAGGAGGCTGAAAGCGCGCTCGAAGCCGGAGACTACGATCGAGCGATCGAGCTTTTTGAAGAGGTGCTCGAGCTCGCGGAAAACCGCCCTGAAGCGCTTGCCGGTCTCGGCGAAGCGTATCGTCAGCGTGATCCCGACAGTGATGAGGACCAACGTCGGGCGCGTGAGCACGCTGAGGCGGCTATGGATGAGGACGATACGCTGTGGCGTCCATACTACACTCTCGGAGAAGTGTTCAGCTCCGACGGCGATCATAGCGCCGCACGAGAAATGTTCGAGAAAGCAGCCGAATTGACCGACGACAGACCGGAAGTGTATTTCGCACTCGGAAATGCACAGTATCGGGCGAGCGAGTTCCGCGACGCACGAAAAAACTACGAGCGGGTAGTCGACCTCAATCCTGAGTTTCCGAACGCCTACTACAACATGGGAATGAGTAATCTTCAGTTGCGCGACGAGGAAGGCGCTCTCGATTCATTTCGGAATGCGATCGAAGTTGATCCGGAGAACTCGGCCGCGCACCACCGGCTCGGAATGGCGGAGCTCGATCGTGGCAATTACCGGGCGGCAATCGTTCAGCTCGAAACCGCTATCGATATCGATCCACGAAATCCAATGTACCGAATGCAGTTGGGCCAGGCGTACGAGGCGGCAGGGAATGCGAGTCGTGCGGAGGCAGCTTTCGTCCGCGCCGCCGAGCTCGACCCGGGCAGTCCGACCCACAACTTCAACGCGGCGCAGATCAAACGACGAAACGAGAAGTTCGAAGAGGCGTACGATTTCATCCAGGAAGCTATCGCTCTGAATCCGTCTCCCGAGTACTTCTACGTCAAAGGGCAGATCCAGGACGGACTCGGCGAAGTCGAGGCGGCGATAGAGTCTCACATGACCGCCGCAGAGCTCGACAGTCGCTACGTTCGCCCGCTCGTTGAGCTCGGTCGCCTGCTCGATGAGCTCGGTTTACACGATGATGCTCTCGACTATCTGCTTCGTGCGTATGGCATGCAGCCGGATGATGCCGCGGTGAATAACAACCTCGGTAACGTGTATCTGAGTCTGGAAGACTTCAACGAGTCGATCGATCACTTCCGACGCGCGCGGCGGTTGGATCCGGACACGCCTGAGATCCGGCGTAACCTTGCGGTGGCATACATCGGTGCCGGCGACCACGACCGTGCCGAAGACGAACTGCGCAGCTTTCTCGATGACCATCCCGATGACTGGCGAGTGCGGCATAGGCTCGGCGAGGTCCTGATCTCCCAGGACGACACCGACGCCGCTCGTGAAGTGCTCGAGACTCTGTTGTCGGAGAATCCGGAGTACGAAAGGCGCGACGATATCGAGACCTTACTCAGCGAGTTGTAGGGGTCGAGGCGATACCGAGTCAACCGCGGCCGATCATTCGATCGAGCTCCTCCCGGCTGAAGCGAATCCAGAGTGGGCGCCCGTGTGGACACCGCGGCTCGGAGAGGCCGAAAACGTGGCGAATGAGCTCGCGAGCGGTTAACGCATCCACGTGATCTCCGGCCCGAACCGCCGCCTTACACGCCATTGTCGCGTATAGGTCACGCTCGAATTCGCCCGAGATCAATTCGAGACCGCAGAGGCTCTCGACGAGGACCATCTCCGACCCGGAAAACGATTCGGGAAGCGTGTGGATTCTGAATCGACCTGCGCCACGATCCTCAATCTCGATTCCGAGCAGTGATGCCTCGACGATTCGTTCACGCACGGTTTCCAGCTGATCGTCTTCGACATCAAAGTCGATCGGTACCAGCAGTTTCTGCACCGTCCCGCGCTTTCGGAACGAATCATACATGATTCGCTCATGGGCGGCGTGCTGGTCGATCAGGAACAGGTCGTTCGCATACTCAGCGATGAGAAAGGTTCCGAATGCGGTCCCATGATATGTGGGTTCGTCGCGGACTTCCTTCGATGCGATTCCGGTCGAGTCGAGTGCATTCAAGTCGACCGACGAATGCGTCGCTCGAGCGGATCGGTATGCATCCGGGGACTGAGCGGGCGGTTCGAAAGAGCCCTTCGGACGAGGATGTTCATGCACATACTCGTGTCGAGCGTCGAACGGCAACGATCGGTCTGCAACCCGACCGTGCTCTGCAGAGGCGGAAGTCGAGGTTGTGGCGTGGGCTGCCGGACGCAATGATTCCGATCGTAGGGCGGTAACGATATCGTGGTGGATTCGGTCGCGTCGGCTGAATTTCGCCTCGCGTTTGGCCGGGTGCACGTTGAAGTCGACCTCTTCGGCGGGGACTTCAAGGAAGAGAAAACAGACCGGGAAAGTGCCGCCGTGAAAGAGATCGCCGAGAGCGTATTCGACCGCCTGTACGAAACCGTACTCAGAAATGCGGCGGCTGTTGACGAACGACTGGATCATCTTGCGATCGCGACGAGCCTCTGATGTATCGGCCACATATGCCGCCAACCGACACGCAATCCCTTCGTGACGAATCTCGGTCAAGCGTTCGGCTGCAAGCCGATCGTGCGTCATCGCGATTCGGGCGAGGGTTTCCTGTTTCGGCAGCATCAACCGCACTTCACCGTCTGTGATCAACTTGAACTCGATGTGCGGGTGCGCGAGGGCCTTCTCGATCACGATCCGGCGGACCATCGACGTTTCGGTTGCCGCACGTTTCAGGAAGCGTTTGCGTGCCGGAAGGTTGTAAAACAGGCGTCGCACATCGACCGACGTTCCCTGGACTCCGCGCGGGGCCCCGTGTCCGACAACGCTGCCGTCTTCAACAACAATCCTGCCGCCGTCGCCGCCCGCGCTGCGCG
>PUOG01000249.1 GCA_003552745.1 Spirochaetaceae bacterium | reverse complement strand
TTGAGCTCACGAAGACCGGGGACATCGGCGAGAATCGCTCCCGACGGCAGGAGGTAGAACTGCTTGTCCGTCGTCGTGTGGCGACCCTTGCCGTCATTGCGCTGGGCGCCGGTACGCGCCGACTCGGGGACGGTAATACCGTTTGCACGCAGGCACGCGTTCACCAGCGCCGACTTGCCGACACCGCTCTTGCCGAGCATGCCGATCGTATCGCCCGGCGCCGCTTCGGAGAGCATCTCCCCGATTCCGGTGCCCTCGGTGGCGCTTACCACATGTACGGGCAGACCCGGTGCGTGTTCGCGAACCGATGCCTCGGCCCTCGCGATCCGTTCGGCGTCCGCACAGTCACACTTGTTGAGTACGATAACCGGCCGGGCGCCGGATTCGCGCGCGGCGATCAGCGATCGCGCGAGCAGACCGGACGCTCAGCCACCGCCAGCAGCGACGTCTCGCTGTCGTCGCCGGCGATCCGGTTCGCACGGATGAAGCCGCAGCGTTCGCAGCGATGCAGAAGGCTCCATTCGCCGTCGCTCTGAACCCAGATCGCGATCGGTGTCATGAGGCCGCGGCAGCCGCACCTTCGGTCGCCGGGTCGCAGGTCGACGTGCAGCGAATAGAGGCAGTGAGGACAGTGATTTCTGATCGCCGTACCGCCGTCCGGCGGAGTAACGGTACGGCCGCAATTGCCGCAGACAAAGGTCTCGGTTGTCCGGCGGACATGCGTTTGCTGTCTCGACACGGAGCTATCCCTCGTAGCGTCACGAGATGGGTCTGAATTGTGAATGCTCTGTTCGTTCGAGCGGGACGCGGCTGTTATGCCGCGGAGTGACTGGTGGGTTTACTCAGGAAGGATCGGTAGCAGATGGGCAGCCGGATTCGACGAAAACGGCGTGCGGCTACGTTACCCGATCCCCGAACAGAGGCACCACGTTTGCAAGCACGGACATAAGGGGGAGTATTCTACTAATGTTCATTCGTCAAGCAGCTTGGCGACCGCCTCGGCGATGGCCGCACCGATCGCAGCGTGTCCGGCGGCATCGAAGTGCAATCCGTCGACACTGCTCGGCGCGACGTGGCGCCCGAGGTCGACGAGCGGACAGTCGATCTCTTCGGCGACGCGCGAGAAGGCGTTTGCGAACCGGTACGACTTCGCCTCCGCACCTTCGAAGATGTCCGCGAAGCGCCCGACCGGGCTGATCGGCGGCGGACAGACCAGCAAGACCTCGGGAGGGCCGCCGTCCGGTCCCCAGTCGCCCGAGCGAGCGAGTGCGACGAGCTCGCCGGCCCCCCTTGCCACATCCGCCGCGGTCGCCGAGAAGCGCATCTTCAGATCGTTAGTGCCGAGCATGATAATGGTCAGATCGAACGGCTTATGCGACTGCACGCACGGCAAGAGGTAGCGCTTGCCGTTGCGGTCGCCGGGCAGCCGGTCTTCGACCGGATCGTCGAATACCGTAGTGCGTCCGGGAAGCCCTTCCTCTATTATGGTGTGATAGTCACCGAGGCGGGCTGCGAGAACGCCCGGCCACCGAACGTGTGGCCCGAGTCGCGAGCCGGTCTCCGGGTCCGATCCCCACGTGTTCGAGTCGCCGAAACAGAGAATGCGTGCCATATGCGGCCAGCCTACCACACTACGGGTAGGTCAGTCCGCCGTCGTCGAAGCGGGTGTGGGTCCACCGCGTCGGTTCGACGCCCGCCGGATAGCGTTCGGCGAGCTGAAGATCGATATCGACTCCGAGGCCGGGTGCGGTGGGAGGTTCGATCCTGCCGTTCTTCACCGCCGGTAGTCCGGGAAACATCTCGTACTCCAGCTCCGACCTGATCACCCACTCCTGAATGCCGAAGTTCGGCGCGGCGAAATCCATGTGAACGTTCGCCGCCGCGCCGACCGGGCTCAGGTCGCCCGGTCCGTGCCACGCGGTCCGGATGTGCTTCGCCTCGCAGCGCACGGCCAGATCGAGGCACGGCGTGATCCCGCCGTAGAACGATGGATGTACCCGCATATAGTCGATCAGGCCTTCCTCGACGAGCGTGTTGAGCTCGGCCGGCGAGCAGAAGAGTTCTCCCATCGCGAGCGGAGTCCGCAGGCGTTCGCGCGCGCGGCGGAACCAGTCGACCGACTCCGGTGCGAAGAGATCCTCGAGGAAGAAGAGATCGAACCGGTCGAGCTTCTCGGCGAGTTGCATCGCGTCGGTCGGGTGCAGGCGTTCATGCACGTCGTGCAGCGTTCGCACGCCGTCGGGAAGGTCGGGAACGATGCGTTCGAACATATCGACGATTGAGGCGATGCGATCGGACGGCGAGATGACCGAGGCCGCGCCGGTTGCCGCCTCCGCCCGCGGGCCGTAGCCGGCGAGTTGACACCGTATGAAGCGGTACCCTTCGTCGGCCAGTCGCGCGACCGATTCCCGCAACTCCTCCACGCTCTGCCCGTTTGCGTGGGTGTAAACATCAACAGAGCTCCTGACCGCACCGCCCCAGAGATCGCAGCACGGCATGCCGGCACGCTTGCCGGCAATATCCCAGAGCGCCATATCGACGCCGGAAACCGCATTGTTGAGTACCGGTCCCGAGCGCCAGTACGCATTGCGATGAGCGAGATGGAAGGTGTCGCGGATCGCGGTGACCGGTCGGCCGACGAGTGCCGGGCGGAGATAGCTTTCGACCACCTCGCGGACCGCGCTCCAGCGCCAGGCGAAGGTGGCACATCCGAGGCCGTAGAGCCCTTCCTCGGAGGTGTCGACCCGGACGACGAGCAGCGGGATGCCCGACGGTGCGGTCGCGATAGTAGTGATGTTGGTGATTGTCGGTGCGTTCATGGAAAAGCTCCTCCGGGCGTTTTACTGCATCGAGTGCGGCTCTGTCATCAGACGCGACGGGCGCGGAAGATTCATCGCGGTAACCGCTCCGGCGATCGCCACCGCGGCGGTCACGACGAACAGCGGCGAGTAGCCGAACGACTGAATGAGCAGTCCTCCGACGATCGGAGCCACGATCGACGGCACGTACCCGACACCCATGAGTCCCGCGTACATCGGCCGGTCGCGTTCGCTGACCGTTTCGATCATGTAGTTCATGAACGACGGCCACCCTTCGATGTACGCTCCGAGCAGGAAGAAGAGAAGTCCGAATGCGGCGAGCGCCGTCGATTCGCTCGCGAATGCGCCGGTGAGTAGCGCGACGATCGGAGGTGCGACGCAGACGATCGAGATCGTCTTGATCGATCGCTGATGCCCGTATCGGTCGCCGATGATTCCGAGGGCGAGAATGCCGAGGATGCGGCCGGCCATCTGAAGCGGGATGAACAGTCCGAGCGCCCGCTCACCGAGGCCGAACGCCTGCTGCCCGAATACTACGTAGAACGGCAGACTCAACCGTGCGAGGTTGAACAGGACGAGCACACCCATCGTCAGGGCGAAGGTCCGGTTTGCGGTGAGGTAGGACGGCAGGCGGCGGAAGAGGGTGAGCAGGTCGTGGCGTTCGGATGTAGGGCTCGGATGCTCGACGAGCCCGACGAAGGTGCCGACGTTCCCCAGGTAGATGGCTGCCCCGATCGTAATCACCACACCGTAGTTCACCGGAAAGGCGAATCCGTCGAAGTCGAGGATCGCGGCGACCGCCGCTCCGGCCGCGATCGAGAGGAGCCCACCCACTACCTGACGGGTGGCGAAGAAGCGTCCGAGCCGTGTCGAAGGAACCGCCTTGCCGACCATATCCATCCACGCCGGATCGCCGGCTGAATCTCCGAACCAGAACAGCACCTGCACGAGCACGATCAGCCCGGCCCAGAAAAAGGCAGGCGTCTCCGGTATCCATATGAGGGCGATTCCGAGTATCCAGAGCGGTAATCGCCCGATCGACATGGCGGCAACCAGAAATCGCTTCTTGTGCGTGAGCGACGAGATCCAGTTGCCCGAGAGTATCGGCACGATCCCTTTGGCAAGGGGCTGAATCGCGCCGATCAGTCCGACGAGTATCGCCGACCCGGTCATCCGCTCCATGAGCAGCGGCAGGACGGTGTTCGGATCGAAGAATACGAGGCCGACGGTAAAGAGGATGCCTTCGGCCACGAGGAGGCCGTAGTTTCGCCTCCTCTCTGTAGGTGTGTATAGTGATTCCAATGTTGATGTGTCCTCGGTCGGTTACCCGTGGGCGGGACGGCAAACGCCCCCGGGCCTAACCATCACTCTTTACCTTCTTCCTGGTGAACGACAGGCCGCCGAAACCGCCTACGATAGCGAGATAGAAGGCGAGATCGTACCAGAACCCGGAGTTGTGCGCCTCGTACACGCGGATCGAGCTGTTAAACAGCTGCCAGACCAGGGAGACCGGTGCGATCCACCCGTGCCAGATTCCCCAGAGAAAGCCCGCCTCCGCGTTCTCCCGCTCCGGAGCGAAGCGTTCGGTGCCGGGTGCGCAGGCGGCGA
>PUOG01000238.1 GCA_003552745.1 Spirochaetaceae bacterium | reverse complement strand
TGTCGATATGGCCGAAGCGCTCACCGATCTGCGTATGATGGAGTACACGCACCAATCCGCCCTCGCGGTAGCCGGGCGGATTCTGCCCCAGACGTTGCTGGACTTCCTGAGATGATCGATTTCGCGCGGAAGCCACGATCTATGGGCGGCATCGCGCCCCCGGAGCGCACCACAATACGATAGGAAGCGGGAGTAGTAGTGACATGACGATTGAAACAAAGGCGTACGGACAGGTTGAGATCGATGAGAAGCAAGTCATTGATTTTCCTCAAGGACTGTTCGGCTTCGAGGCGCTCCGGCAGTTTGCTCTTCTCGATGCCCACCGGCAGCCGTTTTACTGGCTGCAGAGTCTGGAGCGAACGAAGGTGGCGTTCGTTTTGCTGAATCCGCTGCTCTTTCGCCCCGATTACACCCTCGATATTCCGGCGGAGGAGCTCGAGAGGCTCGAAGCGAGCGAAAGCGAAGACTTGCTCGTATTCTGCATAGTGACGATCCCGGAAAACCAGGAGCGCATGACGGCGAACCTGCAAGGTCCTGTGGTGATAAACCGTAAGACGCGTGAAGGGCGACAGCTCATCAGCAATAACCCGAAGTGGCAGGTGCGGCATAATATTCAGGAAGAGCTTGCACGCATGAGGTCCGATGCATGCTGATTCTCGCCCGCAAAGTCAACGAGCGAATTATCATCGGTGACGACATCGAGATCTCGGTCGTCGAGATCAAGGGCGATCAGGTCAAACTCGGGGTGAATGCACCTCGCGACGTGAAAGTGTATCGGCATGAGGTCTACGAGTCGATTCAGCGCGAGAACAGGCTTGCCGCCGATTCGGTCGGGGAGATCCCCGATGTGGACGATCTGTTCGGGAGTCGAAACGACGATTCGTAGCGCGGCCGGTCGCATTTCGGCGTCGAGAGCGCACGTTTGCCTCCCTTTCCATCACTCATCAGCCTGGCTACCACGCAGATAGTCAGGGCCCGCGTTTATCGCTAGAGCGAAAGCCCCGTCCGTGTCGCTGAACGCAATATCGAGCACTGCGGCTGCGACTCCACTCTCGTACGCCGACGAGCGCTCGAAGGTGACCGACCCGAGGGATGCTTCACCCCCCATCGCTTCGATTACGGCATCGTTGTCGGGGCCTACGACGATGATCGTTTCGCCGCATAGCTCGCGCAATCGCGCCGCCATCTCGTCGGGTGGGGCGTCGGCCGGACCCCACATGCGTTCACCGTCTCGGTAGAACGCGGCATAGAACCGCTGTTTTCTGCCGTCTATCGCGCAGAGTACGTTCGAGTGACCCGTCTCGTATCTTTCACCGCCCCGGCGTTGTGCTGCCCGAGCAAATGCGTCGAGCGTCGGTACCCCGACAAGTCTGCAGTGTTGGAAAATCGCGGTCAGACCCTTTGCCGTACTCAGGCCGATTCGCAGTCCGGTGAAGCTTCCCGGTCCGATCGTACAGGCAACGATCGAAAGGTCACTCGGCGAGATGCCGTTTCGTTCGAGCAGAGTACGTATCGTCGGTGCGAGGAGCTCATTGTGTCTGCGCCCGGCGCTGATCGTCTGCCGATCGAGACCTTCACTTGTCTGCAGCGCGATGTCGAGCAAGGTCGCGGAGGTGTCAATGGCGAGCGCGGGATAGCGGTGGTTACTGTTTCTATGCATCGCTTCTATGCATCCTCGGTACCTTCGAATTCGAGCGAGGCCAGGATCGTGGCGAGCTCCGGATCCGGCGAACGGAGCGTGATTACGCGCAGGTCTTCGTACGGATCGGGACGTGAAATCGACACCTCGACATCGTATTCGTCGAGACCGTCACCGGCGTGTTCCGGCCACTCGACTATTAGAATCCCATCGGAGGACTCGTCGATAAGATCGAGTTCTTCGAATTCGAGGTGGCTCGACACACGGTAGAGGTCGGCGTGGTAAATACGCGGCTCACACGGGTACTCGTTGACGATCGCGAACGATGGACTGCGCACCTGAATATCGTTACAGAGCACGTCTGCCACCCCCCGGACGAATTCAGTCTTGCCGGTACCGAGATCACCTCGCAGGACGACGATTCTTCCCGGTGCGAGTATGGGGGCAAGCCGGGATCCAACCGCTCGGGTATCCGAAGCGGTTGGGCAGCGCAATGCTATCAGAACAGGCGTCCTCTCGAATTAAGTGTACTGATGTGTGAGCGCAACTCGCGCAACAACGGGATAACCGGGTAATTCGAAGATCCGACGACTCTGACACGTATCTCTACAGTGCCGGTGGCGGTATTCTCGAGGTCGAATTCCACCGGCTGCACGGTCGACCCGCTATTGCGCCCGCTGACCACCGCGTCTGCTGTGAACGAGCGTCGATATGAGAGCGGTATTTCTTTCCGGTTGAGATTGCGAAGCTCGACGACCTTCATATCTTATCGTCGGACTGTAGGCGATGGCGTCGAGCGTGGTCAATGGCTCCTTTCGGCCGCGATGTTCATCAGTCGTCCGTATAGCCGTACACGTATGAGAGTATTCGATTCATCTGGTCGCGACTGACTCTTGTAAACATGACGTGCATGAGCGACCCTCGGAAGCCACGATCGGTCCCACGTATCTTTCCGAAGGCGGTAACGGGGCGTCCGCGTTCCATTTCGAAACTGATCTTTATCAGGCTTCCTTTCTTCAAAGCCGTGCGCGCCCGAAGTGCACATCCACCGGCCGAGATATCTTCGATGTTACCGAGATCGCGCCGATTCGCCTCCACCACCGCCTGGCGTTTCGCCGAACGACCCGATCCGCTCTGAACAACGCGGACAGGAAAGAAGTAGGCGGGACGTCGGAACTCCCTGCGAGGCGATTTCCGTTTCTGGACCGAACGGATTTTGTCGCTGTGAGCGATGAATAACTGGTGCCGCGCTCGTTGCTTTCGGTAACCGAGCACCGAAGAGCGGAAACCGTAGAGTGTGCCGTCATCTCCCCGAAAGGTGACCTTCAGCGGCGTACCCTTGTCCCAAACGAGAGTCTCGCCGGCATACGTTTTCGGTGCTTCCACTGCGAGGAAGGAGTCGGAATTGGTGAGCAACGGGCAATCGTATTGCGATTTGTCGTCGGTGATGAGGGTTAACGAGGTGCCCGAGCGAAGTTGTCCGGTACGCTCGAAGCGATCGAGGTTTCCTGTCTGAACCTGATCGAGCGCACGGCGCACCGAAAGCAACTCGTACTTTCTTTCCTCGCGTTCGGCATCTCCTATCCCCTCGGCATCGAGCATCCGCACCGCACGTGCGATCGTTCGATCCAGAAAGTGACGACTGGTGAACAAACGCGTCGGATCGGCGAGCGATTGCCGGCGTGCCACACGCTCGAGGATGCGAACGTGGCGTCGGTCGAGGCCGGCACGTCGGGCAGCTCGGCGAAAAGAATAACGGCTGAAACGAGGAGAGGATGTGGTCGACGACCGACGGTCGAGGCGCCTGGTGTTCACCTTCGAGCCAATGATCCCGAGGACGATCAGCGCGACGAATACGACACCGACGAGGATCATCTCGAATGGTTCGGGCTCGGCGAAGAAGTCCACCGCAGCCTGTAACGCGATCATTGTCCCGACTCGTCGGCAACCTGAGCTACTGAGGCCTCAAAGCGCGGGACGACTTCGTATTCGAGCAGATCCCCGATAAGGACTGTGTCCTTGTTGTCGAGCGCGTCGACTAGCTCGTTCAACGGTCCGTGAAGATCTTCGATCTGATCGGTTCCGCGAAGGCGGCAATACTTTCCCGCGAGGTCGGTGAAGCGAACGATTCGCTGCATGGCCTCGTCATCACGCCCCTGTTGAAGAAGAACCGCCACCTCGGCTACCTGCGGCAGGTTGCGTGAGAGCAGCCCGGCGGTGACCTGCAACTCCTCCTCTGGACGGAGGATCTCGCTCAGTCGCGATTGCACATTGGTGAGGACGGTATCGACGCTCTTTCGAGCTTCTGTCCTGGATGTCGTGAACTCATCGTCGGACAATTCCGGCGCATCGGTCGTGTCCGCGAACGCGGCCGCTAACCGTTCTATCGGCGCGAGGAGCTCACGTGACTGACCGGTGGCACGGAGTATCCGCTCGAGGGTCGAGGATAGATACCCATACTCTCCGAGTATGTCGCGCAGAGGGTTCGAATCGCTGCTATCCAGCGCACGCCCGAGAAGCTCGAGATACTCGATCATCGTCAGCAAGGCGTTCGCATCGTGTTCCGCAGGTGGAATCGCCTCGATCTCGAGCTCGTCGACATCGTCCAGCGATCGAGTCTCCCAAATCGTGGGTTCGGTCTCGGATACATCGGTTGAGTCCATGGCCAGGCGGGAAATCCGCATACCGGATGTGGCTAACCAGCTTCGTAACTGTTTGACCACATCTCCGACCGTCCGCTCATCCTCGAGCGTCACGCTGAGTTCCTTCTGGTTCACTACTATACGCATTGAGT
>PUOG01000260.1 GCA_003552745.1 Spirochaetaceae bacterium | reverse complement strand
TTATAAGTGAGGACTGGCGAGTAGACTGAGAGGCTATCGGGCTTTTCGTATGAAACCCGTCTTCAAGTCCGAGAAGCAACACTTCGGGAAAAAGGGAAGAACGGTTCTCACCCTGGGGACATCCCCAGGGTGAGTAAGCGTGCATAGAAAAGGTGGCCGCCGAGTATCAGGCAAGCGGAATGACACAGAAGGTATTCTGTCGGGAACACGTCGTTGCGCTGACAGCCGTCATCTGCACGGCCACCGATTGGAACACCTCGCGCTTCACGATAGACGACTCGCAGGTGGAGGATCATACTGCGAGGCCTCCACAGGACTGCTTCATCCTTCGTACCGACGGCTCGATCGAAGGTCCCGTAGACTGGACCTACGAGACCATCACGCGCATCGAGGCGCAGCCTATCGATGAAGAACGGCTGGTGATCCGTGGCGGCGTCGTGGGAGAAACCACGGTGGGACAGCCGTACCGCGACTTCCCCAGCGTCGAGGGGTGTGCGGATGTTACGCTTCGCGCGTGTTTTGTTACCGGACACAGGATCTACACGACCATCGGGAGAGCCGGAAAACCGTTCAGCATGGGCTCCTACGACGTACAAGCGAACCGCGTAGTCAATCTGCCGCTTGTCGGCTGCCGCATGAACCACATCTGCGACCGGACACGCGTCTCACCGTCGCCACGGTTGCATCCTGTGGAGCGCGCATGCGGATGTGGTCGATCGCTTGTGAGCAAGTTCCGACTACGGCAAAGTACGCCGATCCACCGGTCCCGATTCTTGCACAACACGGCTCCTTCCTGTATCTAATGAGGCGGCCGACGTACGGCACGCTCGGGAAGGAGACAGGAAGTGAGAGCGCGGGACGTGTGGATCGTGTTCAGCCGAGAAACCCGGGCGGCGCTCCGGGAACAAACTATCGTCATGGAGGCCATCCTCGGCCCGATGCTGCTCTTCCCGGTGATGATGTGGCTCATGTTCACCGCCATTTCGTTCGTACAGGGACACACCGAAGGATTCGTCTCGCGAACGGCGATGTCGGCGATCCCCGCCGAGCACGCCGAACTGGCGGTACGTTTGACAAACGCCGAACGAGTCGACATCCGCGACGTGGGCGCGGACCCGACCGAGGCTCGCGCACAGGTCCGCAGCGGCGGTATTGACGCGTTCCTCCACATCGAGCCGTCCTCGAGTGACGGTCTTTCGATCGTTCTCACTTTTGACGAGTCGCGTGACCGCAGTGTTGCGGCACGTGAGCGATTGAACCGGCTCATGAACGAGTACAGAGACGAGCGGATGGCCGCCGAGCGCGAGGCACTCGACATAGACGAGGCGACCTGGTCGCAGTTCTCCGTGAAAGGCGACAACGTGGCGACCGGACGGGAAATGGGCGGCTTCGTTCTGGGCCTGTTGCTTCCGATGTTCTTCATTATCTCGGTGGCAATGGGGGCCTATTCGGTTGCGATCGACGCTACAGCCGGAGAGCGCGAACGTGGGACGTGGGAAACGACGATGACCCTGGCAACCTCACGAACCGCGGTGATCGCAGCGAAGTACCTGCACGTAACGGCGTTCGGCTTCGTCGCGGGAACCATCAACCTGATTGCGATGACCCTCTCTATGGGGTGGATTTTCAGTCCCATTGCCGCCGAAGTGGCGGATGAAACTCAGTTCGCGATACCGTGGAGTGCGGTGCCGGTTGTCGTACTCGCGGCGCTCGCGCTGTCGGCGTTCGTAGCGGCCGGGATGATGCTGTTTGCCTCCTTCGCACGCACCTACAAGGAAGGGCAGGCGATGATAACGCCGTTCTACCTGCTGGCGGTGCTTCCGGCGGTCTTTCTCAATATGCCGGGGCTGGAGTTCTCGGTGGGTCTCGCGCTTGTTCCAATCGTGAATATTGCGCTCATGGTCCGGGCAGCGATAGCCGGGACGTATCCCCTGCTGCAGATTGCGCTTACGATGCTCAGCAGCGCGGTGGTGATCGCCGCATGCATTTCGCTAGCGACTGTGGTTCTGCGTTTCGAGGATTTCGTTATCGGCTCGTACAACGGCAGCCTCGGCTCGTTCGTGCGCGAGCGGTTGCTGAGAAGGGAGAAGGGATGATGGATACCGTTCCTGTGGAGGTACGCGAGCTCAGGAAGGCGTTTCGCGATGAGTCACGCGGTACGGTAGCCGCCGTCGACGGTGCGAGCTTCACGTGCGCTCGCGGTGAGGTGTTCGGCCTGTTAGGCGCGAATGGAGCGGGTAAGACCACGACCCTCCGTATGCTTGCCACCATTCTCCAGCCGACCGGCGGTGCCGCGTCGGTTATGGGACACAACGTCGTGGAAGAGCCGCAGCGTGTCCGGGAGTCCATAGGGTTCTACACAGCGTCGACGGCGCTCTACCCGCGGCTCACTGCCAGAGAGACCCTCGCATTCTTTGCGCGGATAAACGGTGTAGCAGAGCGTTCGGTCAAGGAGCGAACCGAGGAGCTGGTAAGCGTATTCGGCCTTACCGAATACGCCGACGTCCTCGTCGACAAGCTCTCGCAGGGCATGAAGCAAAAGGTATCGATAGCCCGCACTGTGGCCCACGATCCTCCGGTGCTGATCTTCGACGAACCGACAGTCGGTCTGGATGTCCTGAACGCCATCGAGATGCAGAAGGTGATCGCCCGGTTTCGCGACGCGGGCAAGACGGTCGTATTCTCCACGCACATTATGAGCGAGGCCGAAAAACTGTGCGACCGGATTGCCGTGATCCACCGCGGACGTATTCTCGCCTGCGATACACTGGAGGAGCTGCGCAGCTCTATCGGACACCACTATCTGGAAGACATCTTCGTGAGTCTCGTGGAGCGGTGTGATGGCGGCGACTAAGGATCGGGAGCGCAGACCGTCGGCTGGAATCATCGGCTGCCTCTTCCGCGCGGAGCTGCGCATGCTGCTTCGCGACCGCCGAACTCTCGTTGTCTCCATACTGCTTCCGCTGTTGATCATGCCGCTGCTTCTTCTCGCCGGAAACTGGGCCGAACAGCGCCGCCAGACCCAGCTCGCCGAACGGGAATACGCGTATACGATTCACGGCCCTCTCGCGCAACAAGCAGAAGAGCTCGTTTCGGCGATCGAGCGCCGACTGGAGGAGCCTGCCGAACAGCGCCCGTTTCGCCTCCGTCGCCGCCGGGTGGACGACCCGGCGGCAGCGCTCAACGCCGGCGAGATCCAGTTCTACCTCGAAGCGCTCCCGCCCACCGCGTCCGCCGAAGGCGCGGTTCCGGTAATCCGTGTGGTTTTTCGCGGCGACAACCACGCCTCCGGATCGGGAGCGCAGCGAATGATGAGCGAGCTCCGCACGGAGCGGCGCTCGAACCAATACGAGCTCATGAAAGAGGCCGGCTTTCCTGGAGATCCCGATGATCTTGTCCAGGTCAGGGAGGACAACCTTGCCGAGACGGGGCAGATCGCCGGGCTGCAACTGGGGCGCATTCTCTCTCTGTTCGTCCTGCTGTTCGTGCTCATGGGAGGTGCCGTCGTCGCGACCGACAGTCTCGCGGGAGAGAAGGAGCGCGGAACGCTGGAAACGCTCCTTACCACCGCTGCCGGCCGAAGGGAGATCGTGACAGCGAAACTCCTTCTCATCTGCGCAGTCTCCCTCGTGGTCGTTCTCATCCAGGCGGCTAATTTCCTGGTGTACGTGGGCTTCGAGTTGGTCCCGCTACCCGAAGGCTTTACCCTGGCGGTGAGCCCCGCGGTGTCGGGGCTTGTGTTTCTCCTCCTCGTTCCGATGGCGGCCGTCTGTTCCGCGGTGTTGCTCCTTGTTTCCGGAAACTCCGGCTCGTATAAGGAAGCGCAGTTCAACCTCGGACCGGTCATGCTGCTCGGCCTTCTTCCGGCTGCCGCTCCGTTCCTTCCCGGACTGCAGTTGCGCTCGGCCATCGTCCTGGTGCCGGTGGCGAATGTGGCTATGGCGGTCAAGGAGGCGCTGATCGGTGTCTTCGACTGGCCGATGATCGCTCTCGCGTGGTTGATAACTTCGGCGACCGCGGTAGGCATCGGCGCACGCGCTGCGCGGTTTCTCTCGGCCGAGCACCTGATCGCCCCCGCTACCTCCGTGCCGACAGCCCTGCTTCCGCCGGAGGTGGCGTTCCGCCGCCGCCTCTATCCGGCCTTCGCCGTAATGTGGGTAGCGCTCTTTCTGTTCGCCATCAACCGTCCCGCCGACTGGGGGCTGACAGTCGAGTTGCTGGTCAACCTCGGTGTCATCTTTACCGGCGGGGCGATCTTTCTGATTCGGCGCTACCGCCTGCCGGTAGTCGAGACCCTATCGATTAGGGCGGTCAGGCCGATCGTGTGGCCGGCGGTTCTCGTGGGAGTACCTGCAGCGCTCCTTGCCGGCGAAGGTGTGTTCTGGCTCGCCGACTTCGTGTTTCCCATACCGCCGGAGATGCTGGAGGCCTTCAGTACCGCGATCTTCCCCGAGCACCTTTCAATGTTCACGCTGATCCTGCTCATAGGAGTTGCTCCGGGTGTTTGCGAAGAGGTCGCGTTCCGCGGTGTTCTTTTGCACGGAATGCGCGGGAAATATGACACGCGAACGCTCGGCGGTTTTCTCAAAGTAGTGCTGATAAACGGACTGATCTTCGGACTCTTCCACGTTTCGCTCTTCCGGATTCTTCCGACCGCCTTCCTCGGCGTAGTGTTCGCCGCGGTTACGCTCCTGACCGGATCGATCCTGCCCGCGGTGCTGTGGCACACGCTCAACAACGTCGCTGCCCTCATTCTTACCCGTGCCGAGCTCGAGTTCCCGGACCTTCTCGGAGCGTGGATCTATGCGATCGCGGCGGTGGTCCTCGTCCTGGTTTTGTGGATTATCACTCGGTATGGGCAGTCTCGCGGCGACCGCTCGTCCGGCCGCTGAACTGCTGCTCAGCTGTGCTCACGCTGGTAGAGTGTCGTTTGTCGATGCTATAATCGAATGGTGCGACTGAGCGAGCAGGAAAAGCGGGTGATACGGGAGGCAATCCACCGGTTCGATCCCGAAGCGCGGATATGGCTCTTCGGCTCGCGAGTCGACGACCGGCGACGCGGCGGCGACATCGATCTGGCTGTACTCTCTCGACGTATTCATCGCGAAGACCGGCATGCCATTCGCCACGAGATCTGTGAACGTATCGGCGAGCAAAAGATCGATCTCGTGATAGCCCCCGACCGTGATCACCCAATGCTTGCCCGTGCAATCGAGACCGGAGTGTCGCTTGGCGAGAAAGACCCCATCGGTTGAGATTCTTGAAGGTGCCTTGGATCAACTCCAAGGCAGCATATCGTGGCTCGAGCGTTCGTATGCGCAGTGCGTCTCTATCGGCATCAAAGAGAACTACACTGCCGAGGAATACGACCGCTACGAAAATCTTACATCGCGTTATGCCCGTGTAGCAGATCTCATTGTACACAAGGTTCTGCGAAGCATCGACGTAGTCGAGCTAATGGAGCCCGGGTCGGTCATAGACACCGCGAATCGGGCGGTAGCTCGCGGCCTCGTTGATTCGGTTGAAGCGCTCCGGGGGTTCAAGGACCTTCGCAACGACATCGCTCACGAATACAAGACCGATGAACTCGCAGAATTGTTCTCTGATGTGCTGCAGGCGACGCCGAAGCTCCTGGCACTGGCCCGGTCTATCCTCGATTATGGCAACGAACTGATTGAGAAGTGATCACGACTAATGCTTGTCATACGTACAGAACACTGATATCATATACGTATGGCTAAGAAGCGAACGACCAAGCTGACGCTTGCGATCGACGCGAGTGTCGTACGACGTGCAAAGTTGTACGCGAGCACGCACTCCACAACCGTATCAGGGCTGGTCGAATCGTACCTGAGAAGGATCACAGCCGAGGAAGCCGCCGAGAATGCGGCGGAATACGGGCAGTTGCCGCCGGTGACACAGTCGCTTCTCGGGGCGCTCACTTCCTCCGAAGGCGACGAGATTGATGCCGACCGCCTTCGCGAAGAGTATCTCGCAGACAAGTATCTGCATGACTAAAGCATTTCTGGACTCCGACGTAGTTCTGGATCTTCTTCTCGATCGCGAACCGTTCGTTGCCGATGCCGCGCGGATCTTCGCACTGGGTGAACGGAAGGAGGTCGAACTCTATACGTCGACGGTGAGCTTTCTGAACATATACTACGTAGCGGCACGATTGAAAGGCAAAGAGGCAGCGCGCTCGCTGTTACGTCAGCTGCGACGGGTTGTCTCTCTCTTGCCTGTCAACGAATCCATGGTCGACGAAGCATTCGATCGCAGTCGGAAAGATATCGAAGACTACGTGCAGCTGCTTGCCGCCGGCGCGGCGGGAATGGACTATTTGGTCACCCGAAACGGCAAAGATTACCCCCGAACGGGCGTACCGGTGGTCGTCCCGCGCGTGCTGGTGGATTCGGTGGGATACACGGAGTAAAGGATTGGAACGGAGAGTTCGACCACGCAATACGATCATCCGACGACCTCGTGTACCTAACACCGCGCATCATCTGAGCCCTCACAGGAACGCAGCAACGAAAAGGCGTCTGGTGGATGAGTAATGCCATAAGGTGTTAAAAGCATCTCCGACGGCAAGCAGAAGGAGGAGATCTGACACCCAGCGACTGTCAGTCCTCGGTAAGCAGCTGCAGCAGTCCCTCGGTGTTGCTGCGATTCAGAATGTAGCGTAAACCATCCCAGATCAGCAGCGGGATCGTCTCGAAATCATGGCGCAGAAGTCCAATACCGTCTATCCCGAGGTTCAGCGCGTAGAGACTGCGCCTTCGCAGCCTCAGATTGTTGCCGTACACGTTTTCGACAGAAAGCTCGCCGGCCCCTTCGCTCTCGGCACGCACCAACGCCTAACCGACGATATGACCGGCCTGAACGCTCGTATGTGCCGGTTTCCCGTGTTACGTTTTCAACGGAATCCAGACCTCACAGCGGTGATCAGCGAAGTAGACTTCAAGCTCCGGGCCTCCGCTGTGCTTGTAATCGGTTGCAGGGAACCATTCGGTGAAAAAACGCTTCCAGACATCCTGGATTGCGTCCGGCAACGCTCCGACAGACTCGAACTTCGCCCATCGCGATGCGGGAATCTCGAAAGATCGGTATTCCAGGCCACTCGCGTCCCCGGGCGAACCCGCGCCGGCATCAGCCGGTTCAATCGCTATCGCGCAGGTCATTTCCTCGCTGTCGAGCGCATCCATAATGCACAGTCCATAGAACATTTCACCGCGTGCCTGCGCGATCAAGCCATCGAGCCGGCCGTCACATGTCGTGGTGCGCAGCGAATACCCGACCACCTCGAACCGTCCGTGCGATTCAATTCGATACTCCAGATGAAAAGCATTGCGTGGTTGCACCCGCAGATCACCACCCTTCTTGCGTACTTCGGTCGGACTGTCCCCGTGAAACCGGCGGAACGCGATATCGATTACCCGTGCCGACTCATTCACAAGATCGCACGCTGCCCGGGTCAAGCGCCTGTGCCGGACATATTCGCCTACCGGTAGTCCGGCGATCATGTGAAACATGCGCTGAAAGTAAAACCTCAACATCCCGGCGCACTTGCCAAGCTCGTCAATCGAGATCTCGCGCTCAGGCGGCCTCTCGTCGAGCTGTTCACGCCTGATTCCGAATCGCGACGAGCTCCCACGCGCGATCGTCGCTGCGGAGTAGTAACGCATTGCGCGGGGCGAGACAAAGAGCTTACCCTAGTACTTCCGCCGTGTCCCCAACCGCTGCCGGTTCGAGCGGCTGCGAAGGCGGCGGTTCGGGGTTGTCAGCATAGAAGCACGCCGCTTTGTGTCCCGATCCGTAGTCGGTCAGTTGCGGCTTCGACTGCGCGCATTGAGCGGTCGCACGATAGCAGCGCGGCTGGAACGGGCACCCGGGCGGTGGATCGGCCGGGTTCGGGAGATCGCCGGATAGCCGGATACTCGTCGTTTGGTGCTGATCCGGGTGCGGGATGCTCGCGAGCAGCACGTTCGTATACGGGTGGCGCGGATTCTCGAAGATCCGATTCACCGATCCTTCCTCCATCACACTGCCGAGATACATGACGGCGACCCGGTCGCACAGGTTGTCCACGACCGCGAGATCATGGCTGATAAAGAGGTAGGTAAGGCCGAGATCCGATTTCAGCGACTTAAGCAGCTGCAGGATCTGCGCCTGAATCGATACATCGAGGGCGCTCACCGGTTCGTCGAGAATCAGTACTTCCGGATTGGTCGCCAGCGCCCGTGCGATTCCGATCCGCTGTGCCTGTCCGCCGGAGAACTCGTGCGGATGGCGATCGAGGAACTCCGGGCGCATGTTTACCTTATCCATGAGTGCCTGAGCCCGGTGTTCGGCCTCGTGCTGATGCAGCCCGAGCAGTTCGATCATCGGGGCGGTGAGGATCTGCCGCACCGTCTTTCGAGGGTTCAGCGAGCTCGTAGGATCCTGAAAGACGAACTGGATATGCTTGTAGATCTCCCGTCGCTCGCGACCTTTCAGCGACGCGATGTCGGTTCCACGGTACACGATCTCTCCGGAGGTCGGCGGCGTGATACCGACAATCGTGCGGGCGAGGGTAGACTTTCCGCAGCCGGACTCGCCGACCACGCCGAGCGAGTCGCCGGAATACAGATCAAGGTTGATGTTCTGAACCGCCTGGATCGGCGGCGGGGTCGCACCGAAGAGTCGGCGCCGTTCGCTGAAGTACTTTCGCACGCCGCGGATGCTCAGAACCGGTTCACTCATACCGTCATCTCCTTCGCTCGTATGCACCGGACTTCACGCGCGCCGACCGGCGATTCGTTGGCGTGCTCCTCAAGCGGAATCGGGGCGGATGTACATGCCTCGATGGCCATATCGCAACGCTCGGCGAACCGGCACCCCGCCGGAAGCCGGTCGAGCGCCGGTGGCAGGCCCGGAATCGCATCCATCTCCGCGCCCCGCGAGCCGACCCTCGGTACACACGCCATAAGCCGTCGCGTGTACGGGTGAAGCGGGCGTCCGTAGATCTCCTCGACGCTTCCGCTTTCGACGATTTCGCCGGCGTACATGACGACGATGCGCTCGCACACCGCGCTCACCACGCCGAAGTCGTGGGAGATGAACACGAGCGAGACGCCGTACCGTTCGCGAAGGTTTTCCAGCAGTCGAAGTATCTGAGCCTGAATCGTTACATCCAGAGCGGTAGTCGGCTCATCGGCGATTATCACGTCGGGGTCGTTGGCGAGCGCGATCGCTATACCGATGCGCTGACGCATTCCGCCGGAGAGTTGATGAGGATAGTCGTTGATTCTTCGACGGGCGTCGGGTATCTGCACCATGTCCATAAGCTCGCCGGCCCTCGCCCACGCCTCCTCGCTGGTCACCGGCTGATGGCGGCGGACTGCCTCGGCGATCTGCTCGCCGACGCTGAACAGCGGATTCAGACTGGTCATCGGATTCTGAAAGATATAGGCGATGCGATTGCCGCGATAGAAGCGAAGCCTCTCGAGTGGCGCGCCCACGAGCTCCTCTCCGTAGTAGGTTACGCAGCCGTCCATGATCCTGCCCGGTGGGGTAGGAACGAGTCCGAGCACCGAAAGGGCGGTCACCGATTTGCCCGAACCCGATTCGCCCATAATGCCGAGAGCGCGGCCCTTCGGAAGATCAAAACTCACGTCGTCTGCCGCGTGGATCTGAGCGTCGCGCTGCCAGAACCACGTTCTCAGGTTCCGAACTGAGAGGGGAAGGTCGGAGATGTGTGACGCGTCGCCGTCGGTCTCAAGCTTCTCTGCGCGCTTGCGCGCGAGAAGCTTCGCATCCACTTCGGTTGCAGGGCGGGGGCTGACGAGCGCACCGGCGCGCAGGTATGGGTCAAGCACATCGCGCAGGCCGTCGCCCACGAGATTAATGCCGATTACCAGAACGAGGATCACGAGACCGGGGAGCGTAGCCACATGCGGGGCGGTGAGTATGACGCCGCGTCCGTCTCCGAGCATCGAGCCGAGATCGGCGGTCGGGGGCTGCGCGCCGAGTCCGAGAAAACTGAGTCCGGCGGTCTCGAGTATCATCCACCCGACGGTCGTGGAAATCGTAATGACAATCACCGGCATGACGTTCGGCAACAGCTCGCCGAACACGATCTTTACGTTGTTTTTGCCGCTCAATCGTGCGGCGTCTATATACTCGAGGCGCACGAGACTTACGGTGGCTCCGCGGACATTGCGCGCGAAGAACGGTATGTTCACGATGGAAATCGCGATGAGCGCGTTGAACAGACCGGGCCCGAGCACCGCTACAATCGCCAGCGCCAGCAGAATGTACGGAAACGCCATCAACATATCGATTCCGCGCATAAGCGTGTTGTCGATAACTCCGCCGTAGAACGCGGAGACTATCCCGATCAGTGAGCCGATGATCGCGGCGATCGCGGTAGCCGACAGTCCCACCGCCAGACTGATCCGCGTGCCCCAGATCAGGCGCGAGAGAATGTCGCGTCCGAGCTGATCGGTTCCGAGTACATGCCCTTCGGTACCGGGCGGCATAATCCGCATTGTGAGATCCGTGATATTCGGATGAGCGATCGGCAGAATCGGCGCAAGTAGACTCACCGCGGCTATCGCGATGAGGAGCCCGAGACCGATGACGGCGAGGCGATTGTAGAAGAACCGCCGGAAACCGCTCATACGGTAATCCTCGGATCGACGACGCTCTGTAGAACATCGACAATCAGGTTGATGATGACATACACCGCGGCAATAACCACGACTCCGCCCTGGACAAGCAGAATGTCGCGCTGCTGGATCGCCGCGACGAGCATACGCCCGATACCCGGCCACTGGAAGACGGTTTCGATATACACGGCGCCGCCGATGACGAATCCGGTCTGAATACCGAGCACCGGGATTATGCTCACAAGCGCGTTCTTGTATGCGTGCTTGAGAATCACCGATCGCTCATTCAGTCCTTTCGCCCGCGCCGACCGGATGAAGTCGCGGCGCAGCACTTCAAGCATGGTCGAGCGGGTCAGCCGCGCGATGACGCCGGTTGCGACGATAGCAAGCGACACCGACGGCAAGACGAGATGGCGCAGAATATCGCCTATTCCTCCTCCGCCGACTACGCGTCTCATGCCGCTGACCGGGAACCATCCCAACTCGACGGCGAAAACCAGGGTGAGCATGAGTCCAAGCCAGAACGAGGGCGTAGAGATGCCGATGAGCACAACGGTCGTGAGCAGCCCGTCCTGCCAGCGGAACTGCTTGATCGCGGCGATGACACCGGCGAGCATGCCGAACAGCGACGCGAGCATGAGCGATGTACCGGCGAGAAGCATCGTCGGTCCAAGGCGGTCGAGCACCTCGTCGAGAACGGGGCGCTGGAGAATATACGAGCGCCCGAGGTCGCCCTGCAGAATGTTTCCGAGCCAGATAAAGTAGCGATGCACGAGCGGCTGGTCGAGGCCGAGCTCGCGGCGGACGCGAGCGAGATTCTCCGGTGTAGCGTAACTGCCGAGAATCGCCTGGGCGGCATCTCCGGGGATCAGTTCCATTATGAGAAACACGATAATGGATATCCCGAAGAGCACCGGAACCATCATGATCAGTCGGCGGGCGATGTAGCGATACATAAGCACTCCGGCCGGCGGGATCTCGGTCCCGCCGCTTTGCGACGTGTGTTACCGGTTGGCGTCTCGCGTTACAGCCCACGGCGCCGGGGTCCGCGGACCCCGGCACCTGAGCCGACGCGGAGGACGCTCGAAGGTCAGAACGAGACCTCTCCCAGCTCGAGGAAGAACGACGGTTGCAGCCGGAAGTTCTGAAGATCGGCTACCGCCACCGCATTCTGTACCCAGTTGCCGACGAAAAGCCACGGGGCGTCCTCGTAGACGATCTCCTGCATCTCCCGGTACAGCGCCGCCCGCTCTTCTTCGGTCGTCGCCTGACGCGCGGCCTCGAGCAGATCATCCACCTCGCTGTTCGAGTAGTAGCCGGAGTTGAAGCCTCCGTCTTCGGGGAAGGCGTCGGTTCGCAGCGTCAGATACGGAAGGGTGTCAGGATCGTTGGTCATCCACGACATCTGTGCCATGTCCGCCCGTCCTTCGAGTCCGGCATTCACCTCGTTGAGGAACGTGTTCCACTCGAAGGTTTCAATACTTACCTCGAGACCGATATCGGAGAGATCGGCCTGGATGGCGGTGCCCATGGGGATCGGATCGAGCATGCCGGAGCCGCCCTCGGTTACGTAGAAGACTATTTCCTCCCCGTCGTAGCCCGACTGTTCGACGAGCTCGCGTGCGCGATCGGGATCGTAGGGATAGGGGTCAAGCTCCTCGTTATACGCCCAGTCGAACGCGGGAGCGATCGGACTGTCGGCGACGGTGGCAGTGCCCTGGAGCACGTTCTCCACCAGCGACTCCTTGTCGACCGCGTAGTTGACAGCCTGTCGCAGGGCATGATCGGTAAACGGTCCCTCTCGGAGATTGAGAATCAGAAACCAGACGTGCGGTCCGTCCTGCTCGTAGACGATAAACGAATCGTCCTGCCGGAAGCGTGCGAGCGAGTCCGGCGGAACCTCGACGATCAGATCGAGTCCACCGGAGAGCATTTCATTAACACGGGTGTTGCCGTCGGTAACGGGGCGGAACACGATGCGCTCCAATCCGGCCGAAGAACCCCAGTAATCGTCATTCGCTTCGATGGTGACCTGCGTATTGCTCTCCCACTCGACGAACTGGAACGGACCGGTACCGACGGGGTTCCGCCCGAACTCCTCGCCGTGCTGTTCAACCGCCGAAGGACTCACCATAAGCCCGGTCGGGTAGGCGAGATTCGACAGCAGCGGTGCAAACGGCTCGTTCAGTTCCATGCGGACGGTATAGTCGTCGACGGCGGTAACGTCATCGATCGCGGAGAAGAAGAACGCGAGCGGGAACGGACCGGTGTGGTGGTACGGATGATCCTCATCGAGCATGCGGTCGAAGTTGAACTTGACCGCCTCCGCGTTGAAGTCGGTTCCGTCGTGAAATTGCACTCCCTCGCGCAGGTAGAAGGTATATGTCAGCCCGTCCTCGCTGACGTCCCACTCCTCGGCGAGCGCCGGCTCGACGGCGAGCGATCCGTCGGCGAACTGAACGAGGCCCTCGTATACGTTCACCAGGATCCGGAAGTCGTTTACCGCGGTCACCGTGTGCGGGTCGAGCGCGTTCGGTTCGGCGATCTGACCGACGACGAGCGTGTCACGCTCCTCGGCCTCGGCGGCGCCGCCGGCGAAAACGTGTGCCGATCCGGCCAGCACCAACATCAGAACAAACAACATCGTCTTTCTCATACACAACACCTCCTTAGTGCGTGTCCTCTATGGCTGGTTCGAGTACTCGACCGCCTGGTTGCGACCGAACAAGCGAACGTCCGTTCGCGTTCGGCGGTCTGACGTGTGGGCAGGTCGAAACGCAGAAATCCGACGTCCTCCTCGGGCGGGTGACGGAGGCCGGGCGGATCACTTCCCCATCGACGGCCGGTACACGTGTGCCGCTGAAGCGTGTATAATTATGCACCGAATTCGCAGATCCGGACAAGCCTGAGTAGATGAAAAGGTATCGGTGGAAAATCGGTTTCCGTACCTGCATCCCGACTACAGCGAGAGGAAGTGTGATAGGCAACACAATTCGACCTGACCGCATCGAGCGCGACATTGAGTGCATTGCCGCGTGCAACGACTCGACTCCCGATCTCGGATACAGCCGACCGACATTCTCCGAAGCTTGGGCGGCCGCGCGCGACTACGTAATCGAACAGGCGTCGTTGGCGGGAGCAAAAAGCCGGATCGACGCTGCAGGCAATGTGCATATTCGTCCCGATCGGCGGACATGGGAGGAACCGCTCTGGCTCAGCGGCTCACATCTCGATTCGGTTCCCTCCGGGGGGAAGTTCGACGGGGTAAGCGGCGTCGTCATGCCTCTCGAGCTTTTGCGTGCGCGTATCGACCCGCCGTTGGAGCTCGTCATCTTCGCCGAAGAGGAGGGAACCACCTTCGGTATGGGGCTTCTCGGAAGCCGAGCGTGGGTGGGGAGAGTTGGTCGCGACGATCTCGCCCGTTTGACCAATCGCCACGGTGAGAGCTACCTCGAGGCCGGTGCACGGTACGGGGTTGATCCCGATCGCCTCGATACCGAGCGGATCGACGCGAGCCGTTACCGTGGGTTTCTCGAGCTCCATCCGGAGCAGGGCCTCGGCCTCTGGAACGACAATCAGGCGGTCGCCGCCGTTGGTACGATAAACGGCCGCAGGCAGTATCGTATAGAAGTGGAAGGCCGGGGTAATCATGCCGGCTCAACCCGCATGGCGGACCGGCGTGACCCGGTCGCTGCAGCGGCGCACGTAATCGCCGGCATCGAGGTAATCGGGCGCGACCTGTCCGAGGGATGCGGTCACACGGTAATGACCGTCGGTCGGATAGCGGTAGAACCGAACGCCATTAATGTCATCGCCTCCCGTGTCGGCCTCAGCGTCGACTTTCGTTCGCCCGACCGCGCTCTTCTCGAGGAGGGTGAGCGCCGACTGAAGCGATTAACCGAAGAGATCGCCGTCGACCGCGGGCTGAACATCAGCATTAGTTCTGAAGATGACCAGCCGCCGGAGCCCCTCGATGCGGAGCTCGTACGACGACTTGTCGAGGCGGCGGAGTCTCTCGGCGTCCGGCTTCCCACCGTTGCGAGCGGAGCGCTACACGACGCGGCGATAATCGCGCCGTATCTGCCGACCTCCATGCTGTTTATCGCCAGTCGCGACGGAATCAGCCACCATCCCGACGAATACAGCCGCATCGAGGACATAGCAACCGCGACACGGATCGCCGCCGCAACGTTGTCGTAGCGTTCATCAGCAATATCGGCTGGTGAACGGAACTTCACCTACGGCGTACCCGAGCAGCCCGCTGCGCCAGGCGCAGCGCGCGCAGAACGACGCTCTGTACAGACAAGCACCGCGGAACGGTAAGCGGTCGATAACAGCATTCCTGTTGTGAGAACCGAGTCATGACGTGGGCGAATTACGAGGGCATACCGGAGCTGGAGACTACCGACACGGTCGAGCTTCATCTTCAAGGATGATGCGCCAGTGCCCAGCGGGCGGTTTCAATGTTGGCTTCGCCGGCCGCTTGGACAAAGCCCTCGTTGATGATGTGGTCGCGGCCGGGTACGCAGGCATCGGCGAGCAGGATGGGGTTGCCGGTCAGCCGATGCCAGCGTGTGAAGGCCTCGAAGATCACCGAGGATCAGATGCTGCGGATCGTAACGCCGGATTGCGTCGTGGGTCACCTGGTAGTAGCGTTCGGCCATCTCTTGCAGGTCGGGTCCGACTGCTTCCCGCAGTCACCGTTCCTGGATGTTGGCATATTTCTGCTGCCAGATGTCGCTGTTTTCAGGATAACGCAGCGATGGCGAATCTACATGGTTCATGCCGACCGAAAAGAAGGGGCGATCCTGGGGATCGAGAACATCGTGTCCCTGTCGTTTGCCCAGCGTAAAGAAACCCATGGCGATACCTCTGAAGCACGGGTACGTTGAACCCCTCAAGCCTCCATCAGTTTATCATTCAATCGCCCGCGTCGCACCGAGCCGTTCCAGTGAAACTCTACATGCCGGGAAACACAGCGCGCCCCGGAATCGAGGCGCGCTGCAACGAGTGATCGGTTTTCGGAAGAAGTATCAGTTGCGCTCGAGTTGCGCGGCGGCAGCTTGTGCGAGAATGAAGTAGTCCTTGAAATCGGTGAGTGTCGCACCGGTGACCGCGTCGGCGACCTGCCAGTACTCCATGTCGTCGTCGTCGGCATCGAGGCGCTGCATGTCGGCGAGATTGAATGCAAACCCCTCCTCTTCGATGAACTCTTCGATCGCGTAGATGTTTCCGTGCCAGCCGAGACCGCGGTCCCAATAGTCCGAACCGCGCTTGGTGACCTTGCCGTACTGGGTTGTCGTGACCGGCTCCACGTCGCCGCCGAACTCGGTCATGATGCCGAAGCGACCGTTCTGGATGTTATCGTAGTAGGCGGCCATTGAGTCCTGGCCGAAGATGATCAGCAGTTCGAGATCCTGACCGCCGGCCGGCTCGCCGTCGTCATCGGCTTCAACGTAGGTTACGCTTCCACCGACGGTTGTTCCGACGTAGACGGTTCCGTCGTATTCGATGTACTTCGCGACACGAACTTCGCTTCCCCTGCGGACATAGTAGACAGTGTTGTCCTCGTTCCACTCGTCGCTGTCCATGTCTACCGCTGCGAGATCGTGCGGCAGGAACGCCTCGTCGAGCTCGACGCTCAGATTGCCGTCACCGTCGGTGGTGGCAACTGCCTGACCGACATAACCGCCGTGAATGTAGATGTACGCCTCGGCGGTCTGATTCGGTGCGAATCCTTCCGCTGCCGCGGCGTCATTGCCGTTGTTGCACGCCGCAAGGGCGAACACAAGCGAAACCGCTGCCAACACGGCTACAGTGGTGCGCATATAAGTCTCCTTCTCGTACTCTCGCTGATTTGGCCTTCCCGGAAGCAAATCAGCCGAGGATTTACGTTTGGTATCGACGATTAAGCAGAATAATCGTCACATATAATTGGGGCCTCCTGAATAACAACTAAGAATTTACATTACAATGACTTAAATGGTATTATCGACCATCTTCGTGCACGGAAAACGGCGATATTGGGCCAAAACCCGTGCATCTGCTATTTGGAGCGCAGTGGCCGATGTACCGACAACCGGATCGACGTCAGCAAGAATTCGATAACTTCGATTTGCCGTTCGGTGGATCGCTTGATCCGGACAACCGGTGGGTGCGACTGGCGGCGATCATTCCCTGGGAATGGATCGAGGAACGGTATGCGCAGCTGTTCGCGAGCACCGGCGCACCGGGAAAGCGAGCTCGAATGGCCTTCGGAGCGCTGCTTATCAAGCAGAGACTCGGCGTGAGCGACGAGGAGACCGTCGAGCAGATTCGTGAGAATCCGTACCTCCAATACCTGTTAGGACTATCGGGGTTCTCCACCGAGGCGCCGTTCGAGGCGAGTACGATGGTGCATTTCCGCCGGAGACTGAGTGCTGAGGTACTCGCAGAGATCAACGAGAGGATCCTTGCCGCCGAGCGTGATGAGCACTCGAAGGAGTGCGAGCGGTCTGACGAAGAAAGCGATAGCGAGGACGATGAAGGCGAAGAGCCGGAGAACCGAGGACAGCTGCTGTGTGATGCAAGCTGTGTGCCACAGGATATCCGGCACCCCACCGACATCGGACTGCTCAACGATGCACGCGAGGCCACCGAGGCGGCGATCGATGCGCTGCACGCCGAGCGTACCGACGGGAGTAAAAAACCGCGCACCTATCGCCACACTGCCCGACGCGACTATCTACGATGTGCGAAGAACAAGAAACTGACCCGTAAGACGTTTCGAAAGGGACGTAAGAAGCAGCTGCAGTATCTGCGGCGTAATCTCTCCCATATTCAACAGTTAGCCGGCGAGGTTGGTCTCTCGCATCTGCCGCGCTCACTGTACCGGAAGCTGCTCGTCGCCGGCGAAGTGGAACGCCAGCAGCGGCAGATGCACGACAGCGGTAGCTACCGTATCGAAGGCCGCATCGTCAGTCTCAGCCAGCCGCATGTGCGACCGATCGTTCGTGGGAAGGCTCGCACGGCGGTGGAGTTCGGAGCAAAGATATCGCTCAGCGTTACCAACGGATTCACCCGAGTGCATCGGATCAGCTGGGAGATGTACAACGAAGGACGCGACCTCTCGTCACAGATTGAATCGTATCGAGACCTGTACGGCTACTACCCGCAGTCGGTTCATGTAGACAAGATCTATCGCACTCGCGACAACCGCCGTTACTGCCGCCAACGCGGCATACGCATCAGCGGTCGCCCGCTCGGTCGTCCACCGGCGGATGAGCAGATACGAAAGGCTACCCAGCGCCAGTTTCGTGAGGACGAGCGCAAACGAGTAGAGATCGAAGGCAAACTTGGTGAAGGCAAACGCTGCTACGGACTCGACCGCGTGCCGGCGAAGCTGAAAGCGACCAGCGAGAGTACGATCGCGATGGCAGTCCTGGTGATGAACCTGCAGAAGCTGCTGCGGGATTCTTTTGCGCTCGTGCTGTACCTGCTGTCATTCGCCTTTACGCCGCGACGTAAGTCGGCAAATGACCGTCAGGCTCTCCTTCCGGCTTGAGATCCCGTTTTTCAGCAAGCCC
>PUOG01000339.1 GCA_003552745.1 Spirochaetaceae bacterium | reverse complement strand
CGGTCCGCTGCTTGGAGTCGGATTTCGCTCCGGGATTGACCCGGAGGCACTAACCGAGCGATTCCAACCGCGGTCCGAGCCGGATCGCGGTTTTTTTGTGCGAACGGGCGCCCGGCGGCGCCGATCGCCGGACCGTCGATCCAGCTCGCGGCCGCCGGAAGGCTCAACAACTGGAGCGATGCTATGCGCAGGCAGATTACCCACCCCGGTTCCGGACAGCTTCGTTACATGATCCGCGAGATCGTCGAGTTCGGCCGGAAAGTCCAGGCACTCGGCCGCCCGATTATCTGGGAGAACATCGGCGACCCGGTACGCAAGGGAGAGGCGCCGCCGGATTGGATCAGGGCGATCGTCGGCGAGCTCGCCGCCGGCGAGGAGTCGTACGCCTATTCGGACACGCAGGGAGTGCCGGCAACGCGGGAGTTTCTCGCATCCCGCGCGAACGATCGTCTCGAGCCGGCGTCGACCACCGGCAACGGCGAAAGGCCCGGCGTGGAAAGCGGAGCACGTATCGACGCCGACGACATCATCTTTTTCAACGGGCTCGGCGACGCGGTTTCCAAGATCTTCGGACAGCTGCGAGCGCAAGCTCGTGTAATCGGGCCGAGTCCGGCCTACTCCACCCACTCGAGCGCCGAGGCGGCTCACTCCGGCTACGAGCACCTCACCTACCGCCTCGACCCGGACCGGGGGTGGCTGCCGGACCTCGACGAGCTCGAGAACACCGTGCGCTACAACCCCTCGATCGCCGGCATCCTCATCATCAATCCCGATAATCCGACCGGGGCGGTCTACCCGCGCGATGTCCTCGAGCGCTTCGTCGAGATAGCGCGCCGCCACAATCTCTTTATCATCTGCGACGAGACGTACGCGCACGTCGTCTACGGCGGCGCTCACGAGACCCATCTCAATCAGATCATTGGTGATGTTCCGGGCATCGCGATGCGCAGCATCTCCAAGGAGGTGCCGTGGCCGGGCGCGCGCTGCGGCTGGATCGAGGTGTACAACCGCAAGTCCGACCCCGACTTCGACGGCTACGTCGAAAGCCTCATCGCCGCGAAGCGGCTCGAGGTCTGCTCGACAACCCTCCCGCAACTGGCGATCCCGCGCATCATGGGCGACCCGCGGTACGTCGAGCATCTCGATACGCGGAACGCCGAGTACGACGCGCGAGCCGGCGAAACGATGGAGGCGCTCGGCGGCCTCGATGCGTTACGGGTAAACCGGCCGCGCGGCGGATTCTTCATCACCCCCGTGTTCGATGCGGGGGCACTCCCTCCCGACGGCGTCCTGCCGATCGAGGAGCCCGATATCCGCGCGCTCGTGGAGGAGAAGGTGCAGAGCGCCGAGCCGGATGCCCGCTTCGTGTACTATCTGCTGGGAGCAACCGGAGTCTGCGTCGTGCCGCTCTCCGGATTCTGCTCGCAGCTCGACGGATTCCGGCTCACGCTCCTCGAAACGAGCGACGATGTGCGCAGCCGCGCCCTGCAGGCGATCGCCTCGTCGGTGCAGGAGTACTGTTCTGCCGCCCGCGGCCGCCCTGCGGTCGAGGAAGCGGCGTTGGCGCGCGATTAGCCGGGAACCGCGGGCGCAGCCGCCGGCAGCCGGCCGCGAGAGCCGGCGACCGGCGCCGCCGTCCTACTTTCCTCCGTATGTCAGCCCCCACTGGCCTCGCATCGTGTCGAGCGTTTCCATGATGGCCACCGTCTCATCGAGCGGCATGAGGGGACTCTCGAGCTCGCCGGCGCGGATGCACCGCATCGCCTCCTCGGCTTCGTGGTGCATTCCGCGCGCGGCCTCGGTATCGGTGAACTCGAGCTCCGAGTCGTCGGTGCGGATGAGCTTCGCGCTCTTCGCCCCGAGGAAGAACGGCAGTTCTATGCGCCCTTCGGTACCAAAGATGAACGCTTCGGTGCGCATCGGCAGTCGCAGCGCGTTTGCGATCACCGCGATCCGTCCGTCTCCGTAGTCGAAAAGCGCCCCAAGCCATTCATCGACCTCGAGACTCCCGAGATGCGCCGCGCTTTCGATGCGCTTCGGCTGTTCGCCGAAGACCATCGATGCGAACGAGCTCGTGTAGATCCCCGCATCGAGAAGCGCCCCGCCGCCGAGCTCCTTCTTCAGAAGCCGGTGTTCCGGATTCCACGGAAAGCGGAACCCGAAGTCGGCCTTCACCATCTTCACCTCACCGATCTCCCCGGCGGCGATCCACTCGCGCACCGTGCGGATCGCCGGCAGATAGCGCGTCCACATCGCCTCCATGAGAAAGAGCTTTCGGGCGCGAGCGGCGTCGACCATCTCCCGCGCTTCCCCGACGGACATCGCGAACGCCTTCTCGCAGAGCACCGCCTTCCCGCCGTTCAGGCACAGCATTGTGTGTTCGTGATGATTCGAGTGCGGCGAGGCGACATAGACGATGTCGACCTCCGGGTCGGCGGCGAGCTCCTCGTAGCTGCCGTACGCATGTGCAAAGCCGAACTCCCCGGCGAACGCCTTCGACCGTTCAGCCGACCGGGAGGCGGCCGCCTGCATGACTGCTCCCTCGATATCGCGCAGCTCCGTTGCGAAACTCCGCGCGATTCCCCCGGTTGCGAGGATTCCCCACCGGATCGGCCGCTCGCCGCTCCGTCCGTGCTCGTTCGATCTACTCATGCAGTCGATCCTACACCCGATGGTTCGTTACCGACAAAGCGCCTCCGCAAAGCGCTCACGCCGACTCGACTTCCGCTGCCCGAACCTGAGAGGATGTGCCGGGGCACAGACGCACTTCGCCCCGGATGGATGCTATGACGACCGAAGAGCTCGCCGACTGGATCGAACGCAACGCGCAGTGGGAGTTCACCCGTTCGGGAGGCCCCGGCGGGCAGAACGTGAACAAAGTCAACACGCGAGCGGTCCTGCGCCTTCCGGTCGACCGGCTTCCGGTCGACGAGGCGGCGTTACGGCAGGTGCGTGACCGGCTCGGCTCCCGCATCTCGAACGACGGCGAGCTGATGATCCGCTCCTCGGAGGCGCGAAGTCAGCTCGTTAACCGCCGTAACGCCGTCGACCGCGCGATATCGCTGCTCTCGGCGGCGCTCCGCCCGCGCAAGAGACGGCGCCCCACCCGGCCGACCCATGGGGCGCGCGAGCGCCGAATCGCCGAGAAGAAACGCCGTGGCGAGCGCAAGCAGGCAAGACGCCCGCCGCAGCCGGATTGATCCGGAGGGAACAGTGCCGGAGCTGCCGAACATCGTTTCTTACTTGGAAGCACTCGAAGAGCGCGTGCTCGACGCCCGCCTCAAGCGGATCAGAATCTACCATCCGTTTCTTCTGCGCTCTGTCGAACCGACACCCGAATCGTGTCACGGACAGACGGTGTCCGCCCTCCACCGCGCCGGCAAGCAGATCGTCTTCGAGCTCGAAGGCGGGCAGTTCGTTGCCCTGCACCTGATGATCGCCGGCCGGCTGAAGTGGCTCGAGAAGGAGCCGTCCTCGCGCGGCGGCAAGGCCGTACTCGCCGATTTCGAATTCAGCCCCGGGGTTCTTCGACTGACCGAAGCGGGCAGCAAACGTCGCGCCGCCCTGCGCATTCTCCCCGATCGCCCGGCGTTCGAGAATCTCCGCCGCGGCGGCATCGAACCGCTCGAGTGCTCAACCGAATCGTTCGCGCAGGCGCTACGACGCGAAAACCATACGCTGAAGCGCGCGCTCACCGATCCCCGGATCGTCTCGGGAATCGGCAACGCCTACTCAGATGAGATCCTGCATGCCGCCGGGCTCTCTCCGTTCCTGCTCACAAGATCGGCAACCGACGCGCAGATCGAGGCACTGCACAGCGCTGTGATTCGCGTCCTGAACGAGTGGATAACACTCCTGCGAACCGAGCGCGGCACCGCATTCCCCGGAAGGGTCACCGCCTTCCATCCACAGATGTCCGTTCACGGACGGTTCGATCAACCGTGCCCGGTCTGCGGCACCACGATCCAGCGCATCCGCTACGCGGAGAACGAGACCAACTACTGCCCGCGCTGCCAGACCGAAGGCAGAGTCTACGCCGACCGTGCGCTTTCGAAGCTGCTGAAAAATGACTGGCCTCGCAGCATCGAGGAGCTCGAGCGGCTGAGCGAACGCAGCCATGCCGATCGGCAGAATCCGGGTTGAGCGTATAAGCCAGTGGAGACACTCACAGCGCACTCGGAATAGCGACCGGAATGCGAGTCGATTCTTTTCGAACGGCGCCGTCGAGTTCCTGATCTCGCCTCATGTGACCGCGAGTTCAAGTTCGTGGCGGTGGTCGCTGGACACACGCAACCTCTCGGACTACTTCATCCCGAGATCGCGAACGCTACCGCGGGAGCCGTCCGAACTGGCCAACCGCATTCGCAAGCTCGGTAAAGGCATTGGATACAAAAAGACCGTCACTGACTACGTGTTCGAGAACGTATGAGAGACCCCCGAGGTCT
>PUOG01000142.1 GCA_003552745.1 Spirochaetaceae bacterium | reverse complement strand
TGAACTCCCACAACCATATCATGTACGGGACCGTCGACTCCTGGTTCTACCGCACCCTGGCGGGCATCGGGCGCGCAGACGACACTCCCGGTTTCCGCCGGATTCGCATTCGCCCGTATCCTGTCGGCGACCTGCGACACGTTGAAGCCAGCCTCGATTCCGACCGCGGAACCATCCGCTCGGCCTGGCAGCGAACCGCCGAGGGCTTCGAGCTGTCGGTAACCGTGCCGGTCGGATCGGAGGCGGAGATCTGGGTTCCGCCCCGGTCCAACGGGTCCGGACGGAAGCGAATCGAAGAAGGCGATCAGGCCGTCTGGGACGATGGGAGTTATCATGACGGAGTCGAGGGAATCCGTGGCGCCGAGCTCACCGACGGATGGGTGATGATCACGGTGGGGTCGGGCGACTTCACCTTTCGCGCGTCGTAGGATCCGATATGCCCGGTGAGGACCACGATTTCCGCCACCGAGGGGTTCAGCCGTTCTGGTTCTGGAACGGCGACATCGATGAGGCCGGTATAACGCGGCAACTCACTCTGATGTGGGAGCAGGGCATACGCGGAGTGTTCCTTCATTCGAGGCAGGGAATGCGCGTGCCGTATATGTCGCATCGATTTCTAGAGCTTGTCGATCATGCCCGACGCGAGACTCGTCGTCTCGGCATGACAGCGCATCTCTACGACGAGTTTCCGTATCCCAGCGGTGTTGCCGGCGGTCGCGTAACACTCGGCGATCCACAGCACTGTGCCACACGGCTCGTCCAACGCATCTACGAGGTCAGCGACGCAGAGATCTATCTGCCGCGAGGACGCGTACTCAATGCTACTCTGGTTCCGCTGAGTGAAGGTCGACCGCAGTGGTCCCGGGCCGAAAGTGTTATCGAGCACGTTGGAGTCCGCTTTCTTCACGAAACGTACAATGAAGCATCGGGTCTGACGCGATATAACCGGAGGCGCTACTTCGAGACCGACCCCGGTCCGGTTCTCAGCTTCGGCGGCGGCCTTTCGGCCGACGGCGAGGCCTCGCGGATCTATGTCTCGATGCAGCAGACGATAACCGACCACAAGTACTGGGGTGTATTCATCGATCCGATGAATCCCTCGGCCGTCGAGGCGTTCCTCTCCGAAACTCATGACCGATACGCGGATTACTTCGGCTCTGCGGTTGCAGACGACTTCGTGTCCATCTTCACCGATGAGACCTTTCCCGAGTGGTCGTCGCTTCTGCCCGAGGCATACCGCAACAGGTATGGTGACGAGCTCCTTACGAAGCTTCATGCACTTCAGGACGAAGCTCATCCGGAGTTCATCGAGCTTTCCAGGCGACTGTGGGAGTTGCGCCTCGAGCTCTTCGTAGGCGCCTTCGAGAAACCGCTGCGCGATCGCTGCCACCGGCACGGATTGCGCTATTCGGGAGAGAAGCCGGTCCTGACGTTGTCACAGCTCGGCTATATGGACATCCCCGGGTGCGATCCCGGACACACGAAGGCTGGAGATCATCCGGACGTGCTTGGAACCTCGATACGCAAGAACGCTCGGGCGGTGTACTCGGTCGCCCGTTTTTACGGCAAGGCGGCGACCCTCTGCGAGTGTTATCACAGTCTTGGGTGGAGCGCGACGTTGCAGGACGCGAAGTTGATAGCCGACACTCTCCTGCTCGCGGGAATCGACATACTCGTTCCCCACGGCTTCTTCTATTCGACCGCATCGCTCAGGAAGCACGATGCTCCTCCCAGCTTCTTCGATCAGATGCCGTATTGGCATCTCACCCGTCGTATGAGCGAGTGGATCGACCGGGTGCAGGACGCGTTCGCCGACACCGTCATATCCGCCGATGTCGTGGTATTCGAGCCGTCGGAAGGTCTCCCGACCGAGGCCGGCCTCACCGCGTACGGCGACCTCATGTGGGGACTCATGGAGGCGCGACGCGACTTCTATGTCGCCGACTCCCCGATGCTGGAGCTTGCTCCCTATCCGGTGGAGCTCCTCGTGATCCCGCCACTGCGCTATAGGCCACCGGCACTCGACCGATGGATCGACGCACACCCGCAGACCCGAATCGTCGAGCTCGATGCCGAGGACCCCGCCGGCGGTGTGCGGGCGGTCTGCGATCTCATTGACTCGAGCGTTCCGCTCCGGGTCACAGACGGTCCGACTTCGAATCTCTGGGTGGTGACCCGGAGAAACGAGACGCGCGGTTCATCAATCTGGTTTGCGGTAAACATCGGGAGCGTGCCGCTCGAAGTTGCCTCGAAGGGGCCGCTCCTCGAGCTTGAACGGGAGTTCGATACGAGTCGGCGCCCGATCGGACCCGCAGAGGCCGTTTCGCTTGCCCCCTTCGAGGCTGTACTGATTCGGCCGGAAAGCGAACACAAGCGACGAAGCACCGAGCGCTCCCCGCGTTTCTCGCTTCAGGAGGTGCACCTGAGTCTCGACCGGGAGTGGGATTTCGCTCCGCTCGATCCGAACATCGTGCGACTCGGTGAGTTCGAGCTTACGATCCGGACGCTCGACGGATCGTTCGAGTCGCGAACCGCCCGGGTATCAAGCGGGCCGCTGGAGAACCAGCTTGCCGAAAGCGGGCTCGAAATCCCCGTTGGATTCGATTTCGGTTTCGGCGTCAGGCCCGCACCCAAGCTGGCAGAGTTACTTCTGACCTATGGCACGGAGTTCGAGGTCGACGATATCGCTGACCTGGTATTAATAGTGGAACGGGAGTCGGTATACGGAAGGTGGGAGATCGCCGTCAACGGTCGAGCAGTCAGCCGCGACGCTTTTCGGGACTCGGTCGGTCCGATCCCCGACGCGATCGAAGCGGATATCTCCTCGCACATCGTGCAGGGAAGAAACAGGATCACGTTGTCGACCTCCTTCGATTCTTCTCCCCCGGCGTGTGGGTTGCTCAATCCGTTGTATGTAGCCGGCGACTTCGCCGTCAACCACTTTCGCGATTCGGTCGCGGTGCTCTCTCGAAGAGTAGCATCCGGCCGATTCCATGCATTCGAGGAAAACGGCTTGCCGTACTACTCCGGCGCGATCGACTATACGGGTACCGTCACGATCGACACCGAGGGCGCGGGCGCGGACGAACGTTTACTGACACTCGGAGTTCCGGACTCTTTCACCGGAAGCCTCGAGATCTCGATAAACGGTTGCGAACCGATCGCGTTCCCATGGTCACCGTACACCAGCATCGTCGACGCAGCGCTTTTTGCTCCGGGAGAGAATCATCTGTGGGTGCGCGAGTACACGAGTCGAGAACGATCGTTCGACGGAGAGGCATACGATCCGGTGGAGCGCATCTGTAAGCCGATTTGATCCCGAACGGGACCGGAATGTGCATGAACTCAGGCCTATTGTTCATGGACCGGTGGCGCCGCGCATCTGATACTGAACCCTCAAATCGTAACGAACGAAGGGAGTTTTGAGATGCAGGATGTGAGCCGCGACGCGGTTGAACGGAACTATCAACAAGCGAAAGAACGCTTCGCCCACTACGGAGTCGATACCGACAGAGCGATCGACGACCTGGCACGTATGCCGGTCTCCATGAACTGCTGGCAGGCGGATGACGTTGTCGGCTTTGAAGGCGCTGATTCGCTATCGGGGGGAGGGATTCTCGCCACAGGCAACTTCCCCGGTCGCGCGCGCAACGCCGAAGAGCTCCGTTCCGACGCGGAATTCGCGTTCCGGCTCATTCCCGGCAAGCACCGCTTCAACCTTCATGCCTCCTATCGGGAGACCGACGGCGCTGCGGTCGAACGCGACGAAGTCGGCCCTCAGCATTTCGAAACGTGGATCGAGTGGGCGAAGCGGCTCGGCATCGGACTCGACTTCAACCCGACCTTCTTCTCACACCCGAAGGCTGACGACGGGTATACCCTTTCGGCCTATGATCCGGAAATCCGGCGTTTCTGGATCGAGCACGGGAAGCGAAGTCGCGAAATCTCCGAAGCAATGGGGAAGCGCCTCGGTACCGCATGTTACAACAATCTCTGGATACCGGACGGATCGAAGGACGAGCCTACCGACCGGATCCGTCGTCGGGAGCTACTCCTCGAATCTCTCGATGCAATGTACCACGATCCGATGGACCCCTCGTACGTTCTCGATGCGGTAGAAAGCAAGCTGTTCGGCATCGGATCGGAAGCGTCTGTCGTGGGGTCTCACGACTTCTATCTTGCATATGCCCTGACACGTAAACTGGTCTTGACCATGGATGCGGGCCACTATCATCCGACTGAGAGCATCGCGGAAAAACTGACCGCGATCCTGCCGTTCATGGACAAGATCCTGCTTCATGTCTCGCGTCCTGTGCGCTGGGACAGCGACCATGTCGTACTCTTCGACGATGCCACACGGTCGATCGGACGAGAGATCGTCCGTGCCGATGCGCTGAATCGGGTCGCGATAGCTGTGGACTTTTTCGATGCGAGCATAAACCGTATAACC
>PUOG01000305.1 GCA_003552745.1 Spirochaetaceae bacterium | reverse complement strand
TACCGTTGTTGAAGCGTCATAGCCGGAAACTCCCCTTGATGAGCTTGCCCTGCACATAGGCGGCGACGAGGTTGATCGACAGCGTAAGCAGGAAGAGCACGAACCCGACCGCCATGACGCTGGTGAAGTGCAGCGTCTCCACCGCCTCGCGGAACTCGTTCACGATTACGCTCGGCATGGTCGCCCCGGGGCGAAACGGAAGGAACGGAAGCCGGTTTGCGTTGCCGACGATCATCGCAACGACCATTGTTTCTCCGAGCGCACGAGCCAACGACAGGAGCGCTCCGGCGACGATGCCGCCGCGAGCGGCGGGCAAAACCGCGACACGAAGCACTTCCCAATGGGTAGCGCCGATCCCCCAGGCGGCCTCCCGTTGCTCGGCGGGGACGAGCTTGATTGCGTCCCGGGTTAACGCCATGGTGTACGGAACGATCATGAACGCCAACAGCAGCGTAGCCGACGTCATGTTGTACGTCGTCGGTGAACCGAGAAGCGGCTGCAGCCACTGAGCGTTCGCCTCCGCCCACAGGTAGATCGGCGCGTATACTGCCTGCCGTATCCACGGAGCGAAGGTGAATATCGCCCAGAGGCCGATCACAACGCTCGGAATCGCGGCGAGCAGATCGATAAGATAGTTAATCACCGTCGCAATCGGCTTCGGTGCATACTCTGCGCTGAAGACCGCGCACCCGACACCGATCGGCACGGCGAGCACCAGTGCGACCGCACTCGTGGTAATCGTACCGATTATGAACGGCAGCGTTCCGTGAATGCCGGCCACCGGGTCCCATCGGGTTTCGGTGAGGAAACCGAAGAAGCCGAATGTATGAAACGTCAGAGCCGAATCGCGATAGAGAATCCAGGCCATGAGAACGGCAAGGCAGAGTACCGAGCCACCGAGAGCGACGACGACGGCGGTGAATATTCGGTCCCCACCGCGACGATAGAGCGCGCCGGGACGCCGGATCGCCCGGAGTGTCTTGTCATCGATCTGCAGTAGCGAGGAATCTCCGCGCTTTGTTGCAGCGTCTCCCAATTGTACACCTCCACGCGCAAAACCGGAGGCGGGGTCTTCCCGTCTCCGGCGTGCTTGGCGTCTGTTGAAAACAGACGTGAGAACAGTCCGCGGGAATCAGAGCCCGGCGACTTCGTCTACGATCGCCTCTCCGATATTCTCACCTTCCCACGTCACCTGCCGCAGCATTGAGAGAGAGAGCTCCATCGGTCGCTGTTCCAGTCGCGCGAAGTCGAGATCGTTGGAGACTTCCTGACCCGAGGTAACCACCCAGGTAAGGAATCGCAGCAGCTCCTCCGCATCACTTCGGGTGGAGATCGCATCGTTCTCATCGAATCGCTCGTAGATCAGCACCCACACGAAACCTGCTGCAGGCCACCCGTCCGACGCAGTCGTGTCGGTTACCAGCGCGCGCGCATCGTCGGGCAGATCGGTGTTCGCCGCGTTACCGGCAGTGACGATCGATGCCTCGATCGTGTTCCCGCTGCTGTTGATGATCGAGCCGTACGGGATATCGTTCCCGGTCGCGTAGATCAGGCTGTTGTAGCCGATCGCTCCTTCGTTGGTCATGACCGCCCCGGCGACACCCTCGTTGCCGTTGCCGCCGATTCCGGTCGGCCAGTTCACGCTCGTACCGTATCCGATCCGATCGGCCCACGCTTCGGAGACCTTCGTCAGGTAGTTGGTCCAGATATTGGTGGTCCCCGATCCGTCGGAGCGGTGTACGGTGGTAATCTCGAGATCGGGCAGATCGACATCCGGATTCAGCTCCTGCAGCCGCTCGTCGTTCCACCGTGTCACCTCGCCCATGAAGATGTCGGCGAGCAGCTCGCCGTCGAACACGAGTCCGCTGTCGACGCCGGGCAGGTTGTAGGTCGGGACTACCGACCCAAGGCTCACCGGCATATTGAACGCCCGGCCGCCGGTGGACGCTTCGACCTCCGCCATCTGCTCTTCGTTGAGATACGCCTCGGTCGCGCCGTACATTACCGTCTGCTCGAGAAACTGTCGTATCCCGCCGCCTGATCCGATCGACTGGTAGTTGACCGTTACCCGTCCGCCGGTCATGTCGCGGTAGTCATCCGCCCACGCGGTCATGAGCGGGGCCACGAAGGTAGCGCCTGCCCCTTCGAGATTCACCGCTTCACCCTCGAAATCAGCCTCTTGCGACCCGGCTGCGGATGCGAGCGCGGCACCGAAAAGCACCATTGTGGTCGCGATAAGGGCTATGGAAAGCATTTTCATTATCTTCCTCCTGTACAGAATGTGCGCTGATTCTCGCCGGCCGTGGGTTAGGAGGTGATGAGGGAAATGTTGCGATTTGATTAGGATTCGCGTTTCGACAGCTACAGGCAATCGACATTCGCAATGAATCGCGACACTATGCACCTGACACTATGGAACGACAGCTGAAGATCGCCGGCAGTCTCGAGGAGCTTCGGGAGAACCTGCTGCGGATGGGTTCGCTGGTGGAAGAGGCGCTACGGAAGGCGCTCATCGCTCTCTCCAACTGGGATGAGGAGCTTGCCACCAAGGTCATATCCGAGGATGTACGCATCGATACCATGCAGTTCGAATTGCAGGATGACTGTGCGGAGCTGATCGAGAGCCAGCAGCCGACCGGACGCGATCTGCGTGAGGTGATCTGCTGCATCAAGACGCTAACCGATCTCGAGCGAATCGGAGACCACGCCCGCCACATAGCCCGTTCGCTCGCCACCTCGGCGGGCCCGCACTACAGCACTCTGCTGCCGCGCGTCCGGCGGCTCGGCGATAAGGTGCTCGGTATGGTGCACGATGCGCTTACCGCACTTATCGATCGTGACCCCGACCGCGCCCGTGAGGTAGCGGTGCGGGACTACGAAGCCGATGAACTGCACCGGGCGATCACCGCCGATGCACTTTCCGTCATGAAATCGGAGACCGGAGGCGTTGAGGCCGGCGAGGTGATCATCCAGCTGAGCCGGTTCCTGGAGCGCATCGGCGATCACGTCACCAACATCTGCGAATGGATCGTGTACGCACAGACCGGGGTGCACGAGGAGTTTGACCGGTGAGTACGCAGGAAACGGTACTCGTCGTCGACGACGAGCAGCATATCATCGAGTTGATCGAGTTCAATCTCCGCAAGGAAGGATACACGGTCGTAACCGTGCAGAGCGGTGAGAGTGCGCTCGAAGCGGCGGTGGATAGTGCGCCGTCGCTCATCGTACTCGATCTCATGTTGCCGGGCATCGACGGGCTGACCGTCTGCCGCAAGCTCAAGGCCGATCCCGACACCGCCTCGATTCCGATCATCATGTTGACTGCTCGAAGCGATGACGCCGATGTGGTCACCGGACTCGAGCTCGGCGCCGACGATTACCTGACCAAACCGTTCAGTCCCCGGGTGCTGGTCGCACGGATACGAGCGGTGTTGCGCCGGAGGGGTGAGTCCGAGACGGACTCGGGGAGCGGCACGGCGAGAGTCGGCGCGCTGTCCATCGATCGTGAGCGCCGGGAAGCAGAGTGCGCCGGAGTCGAGTTGCGGCTGAGCACGACCGAGTTCGAGATTCTCTGGCTGCTTGCCACGCACCCGGGCATTGTCTTTACGAGAACCCGGATTATCGATGCGGTGCGCGGTGAGGACTACGCGATCACCGAGCGCGCCGTCGACGTTCAGATACTTGGTCTCCGGCGCAGACTCGGCGAGTACGGCAAAGCGATCGAGACGGTGCGCGGGGTCGGATACCGGCTCTCGCGCGACGCGCTGCGCGGCGAATGAAGCGATGACGGAGTGTGGCGATGGCGAAGACGGTGCGCAGGCAGGTACTCCCGCTCTATCTCGCTATGATTACTTCCGCGGTAGTGGCGACCGGCCTCATAGCCGGGTCCGCCGCGGTTCTGCTGACCGGTGCGGCTCGCACGGCCGGCCTCGTCTCGGCGGCCGCGCTACTCATCGCCGTCTCCTGGTGGGCTACGTTGCGGGTGGTCAGCCGGATATCGCGACCGCTATCGCAGATGCAGGCGGGTGCGCAGCGCTACGCTGCCGGTGAGCTCGACTACCGCTTTTCAGTGAGCGAACCGGAAGAGGTGCGGACGATCGCCGAAGCGCTGAACTCAATGGCCGTGCAGCTGAAAGCGCGCATCGCGGCGATGGATCGTCAGCGGGGAGAGCTCGAGGCGATTCTCTCGAGCATGGTCGAAGGCGTGCTCGTGCTCGACCCGGCAAACCGGCTGCGCATGGCGAACCACGCTGCGCTCAGTCTGGCACAGTGCCCGCCGGATCAAGCCGTGGGCCGATCGCTGGTCGACGTGTTCCGCAGCACCGAGCTGGCGACGGTCGCCGACGACGCGTCGATTTCCGTAGAACCGATCGAGCGGACGATTACCCTCTACCACGACGAACCGCACATCATCCAGGTTCACGGCTCGACGCTTCACTCGACCGCCGATCCGCGCC
>PUOG01000332.1 GCA_003552745.1 Spirochaetaceae bacterium | reverse complement strand
TAATCACCACTCGTACACCGACGATCGGGTACCCGATGAGCGTACCCTTTTCCATGCACTGACGAAAGCCCTTATCACAGCTCGGGATGTACTCATTGGGGATAACACCACCCTTGATCTCATCGACGAACTCGTAGTTCTTCTCCGGATCATCAAGCGGTTCCAGGTATCCGGCTATCCGCCCGAACTGTCCCGATCCGCCGGTCTGTTTCTTGTGCGTGTAGTCGAACTCCGCTCGCCGGCTGATCGCTTCCCGGTATGCGACCTGCGGCATGCCGGTCTCGACATCCGCATTGTACTCCCGTCGCATCCTCTCGATATACACATCGAGGTGAAGCTCGCCCATTCCTTGTATGATCGTTTCATTCGACTCTTTGTCCACGTACATGCGGAACGTCGGGTCCTCTTTGCTGAATCTGTTCAGCGCTTTTCCCATGTTAGTCTCGGACTTCCTGTCTCTCGCGCGGACGGCCAGCGATATGACCGGATTGGGAACATACATGGAAGTCATCGAGTAATTATATCCCGGTGCACAGAACGTGTCGCCGCTGGCGCAATCGATCCCGAAAAGTGCAACGATGTCGCCGACCGGTGCCTCGGAAATGTCGTCCATCTTGTTCGCATGCATTCTGATGAGGCGCCCGACTTTGAACCGCTTCTGCGAGCGAACGTTATAGAGCTCGGTCCCCTTCTTGACCGTGCCCTGGTAGACGCGAATATAGGTCAGCTGACCGTACTGAGTATCCTCGAGCTTGAACGCCAGCGCTACCGTCGGCAAGTCTTCCTTGCTGACTAGCTCGACCGGAGCCTCGTTCTTGTCGAGATTCAGCGCGGTGTTGTTCACCTCGGTCGGATTCGGCAGATAGTTGACGACCGCGTCGAGGATCGACTGGACACCCTTGTTCTTGTACGCTGAACCGAGAAAAATGGGGAGTATTTCGCGCTTGAGCACGCCGGCGCGCACCGCTTTTACGACCTGCTCCTCGGTGTGCTCACCCTCCAGGTACGCTTCCGCGAGCTCATCGCTGAACATGCTCGCGGCATCGAGAAGCTGCTCGTGGTACTCATCCGCCTGCGACTTGAGAGAGTCCGGTATCTCGCGTTCGACGACCTTTTCGCCGAACTCACCCTCAAAGTAGAGCGCCTTCAACCTCACCAGATCAACGATTCCCTCGAACTTATCCTCGAGTCCGATCGGCAGCTGCATCATCACGGTGTTGTGACCGAGTTTCTCGGATAGCTGCTTTCCAACACGCACCGGATCGGCCCCGGTTCGATCGCACTTATTCACGAACGCAACGAACGGCACGCTGTAGCGGCTCAACTGACGGTCGACGGTGATCGTCTGACTCTGAACCCCACCGACAGAATCCAGCACGAGGATAGCGCCGTCGAGTACCCGCAGTGCCCGTTCAACTTCTATTGTGAAATCGACGTGGCCGGGAGTATCGATGATATTGATCGGGTGATCCTTCCACGTGACATTCGTGGATGCACTGGCGATCGTAATGCCCCGCTCTCGCTCGAGTTCCATGGAGTCCATGGTTGCGCCGACACCATCCTTTCCCCGGACCTCGTGAATAGCGTGTATCTTCGCCGAGTAGAAAAGGATGCGCTCGGTCAAGGTCGTCTTACCCGAGTCGATGTGCGCACTTATACCGATATTTCGGCGTTTTTCTAACTGTGAACTCATATCACAATGACCTCTTTTAGGAAGCGAACGGACAATTCGATATTGTTACTGGAGATATCGTGTCGCGTAGTAGTAAGGGTGTATCTTACCGATGCGTCTGTCGAGGTTCAATACCCGCGACGATTCGGTAGACGCTATACCGTCGGGCACCGGAGAATCAAGCCCCATGACGAGATCTGACATTCTTGTCGGCACAAGCGGGTTCTCATTTTCCGATTGGAAGGGACCGGTGTATCCCGCGAGTCTTCCGAGTTCCGAGTGGCTTTCATGGTATGCAGCGCGACTGCGCTTTGTGGAGCTCAACGTCACCTACTATCGCATGCCCGACCAACGCTTTCTGCAAAACCTGTTGGAGCGGGTTCCGGCCCGATTTCGCTTCGCGATCAAGGCGCACCGCTCGCTCACGCACGAAGTATCGGCCGACTGGGGCAACGATCTGGAAACGTTCCGATCCGCGATCAAGCCGATAGCAGCAGCCGGCCGTCTTGCGGCTACGCTGTTCCAGTTCCCATACCGTTTCCACTACACCGAAGCGAACCGACGCTACCTCGCCGCACTCTGTGAGGCCGCATCCGACATTACGCCGGCGATCGAGTTCCGTCACGCCGAGTGGTTCCGGGAGTCGGTATACGACGGCCTTCGCCGGCGCGGCGCAACACTCGTTTGGCCGGATCTGCCGCGTCTGCGGAACCTGCCCGACCTCCGTCCGGTTGTAACCTCATCTCTCGGCTATCTCCGACTCCACGGCCGAAACTCGCAAACATGGTGGAACGGGACGAACGAGAGCCGATATCACTATCGATACAGCGATGACGAGCTCCGGGAGCTCCAGCACGAGATTGCAGCCGTGCTCCCGGATCTGGAGACGCTCCTTGTCGCTTTCAATAACCACTTCGAAGGCAACGCGTTCTTTAACGCCCTCGCCTTCGACACCATGCTTCGCGCATAGTCCAAAGTTTTCTTGCACCCTCGGCCCGGCTTATGTATAACTGGCCCTACGGTATACAGCCGTTCATTTTTCTCACAGGGGGAGTAGTATGGAGAACTATTTTGGACTCTCACGGCTCGGTACGAATACGAAAACCGAAGTCCGTGCCGGAGTCGCGACTTTTCTCACCATGGCGTACATCATCGTGGTGAATCCGATCATCCTGTCGGGCTCCGGCATGCCCATCGAAGGAGTCGTGTTTGCCACGATCATGGTCAGCGCCATCAGCTCGATTCTCATGGGTCTCGTGGCGAACCTGCCGTTCGCGCTGGCACCCGGGATGGGGATAAACGCCTTCTTCACGTACAATATCGTACTCGGAATGGGAATTGACTGGGCGACCGCGCTCGGGGCGGTGCTGATCTCCGGTGTCGTCTTTATCATCCTGTCGATCCTGAAAGTACGGGAGCTGATAGTCCAGGCGATTCCGCGAAGTCTGCGCTACGCGGTTGCCTCCGGTATCGGCCTCTTTCTCGCGTTTATCGGGCTGCAGTGGGCCGGATTCATCGTCGGCGATGAGGCTACCCTCGTTTCGTTCGGCGGGATCGGCGTCGAGGTGATTCTCTTCGCTGCCGGACTGTTCGTAACCTGTTGGATGGTAATCCGTCGCGTTCCAGGCGCGCTCATTCTCGGGATCGTCGGAACGAGCGTTGCCACGGTAATCGTGAGCCTCATCATCCAGGCCTCCGGCGGCGAAGCTCTTGTGCAGATTCCGGATACGCTCTTTGCAATGCCGAGTCTCGCAGTCTTCGGTCAGGTTGACCTGGTGGGCGCGCTCACCATCGGTATGATACTGCCGATCTTTACGCTTCTGTTCACCGACCTGTTCGACAGTATTTCCACCTTCGTCGGTATTTCGGAAGTCGGTGGTTTCGTCGAGGAGAAAACCGGACAGCCGCGGAACGTCGGCAAAGCGCTCATGGTCGACGCCGTCTCCACGACGATCTCCGGTATTTTCGGTACATCCAGCGGCACGACGTACATCGAAAGTGCGGCCGGTGTCGAGGAGGGAGGCCGGAGCGGACTTACCGCAGTTGTTGCGGGCCTTCTCTTCCTGCCGTTTCTCTTTCTCAGCCCGCTCATCCAGTTCGTACCGCAGGTAGCCGTCGCACCGGTTATCGTACTCGTCGGTGTGTTCATGATTAAGCCGGTGCTCAGTATCGACTGGACGAACTTCGAGGAGAGCGTTCCTGCGTTCCTCGCGCTCGTGCTCATTCCACTTACCTACAACATCACGCAAGGGATCGTATGGGGGTTCCTCAGTTACACGATAATCAAGGTGCTTGTCGGCAAGGGGCGAGAGGTATCGATCACGTTGTGGATCGTGAACATCTTCGCGATCGGAGCGCTTATCTACGGCGCGTAAAAGAAAGGCCGCGCCCCTGGGCGCGGCCTTGCCGCGCCCGGGGCGCGGCCTTCGATCATTCGATCGGACGATTCCGTTTGCCCGAACGAACATCTATCACGACATGAAAATCTCGATCACGGAATCCAGCCGTCTACGATGTCGCGATTCTCTTCCACCCACTGCTGGGCGATTTCGTACGGATCGCCGCCTTCGTCGTATGCGATCATGAGGTCCGCAAAATCATCGACTTCCCAGTAGAAGTTGTCGAGGAACTGATGTACCTCAGGCATATCGTCTGCGAGACCCTGCCGCGCAACGGCCGCCACGTACTCCTCTTCACCGAACACGAGTTCCGGATCTTCGAGGTACTTCAGGTCGAAGCGCGCTTCCTTCACGTGCGGAGTCCAGCCGGTAACGACGACCCACTCCTCGTT
>PUOG01000131.1 GCA_003552745.1 Spirochaetaceae bacterium | reverse complement strand
GTCATTCCCACAATATGACCGTGGTCGAGTCCGGTAGCCGAGAAGCGAAACTCGCCCGGCTTCACGACCGGTTGCGCCTTTCCCTCCGGCGCGTAGTTCATTCCGTCAGCGTGTGCCATGCCAGCCATCTTCGTCGCGAATCGAGTCGCGCGTCAAGCTGAACGAAGACGCCGGACAGCGAAACGAAAGATCGTCCAAGAGCTTTCCAAAAATCGACATTCCGCGTTTCGCTCTCGCAGGCATACGCTTGAGCTATACACCCAAACAAAGGGGGAGCATATGCGAATACGTTACCCACCGGTAATGATTCCGCTTCTCGTCCTGGCAGGAGCGGGTCTGCTGTATGCGGGCGGGGCCCAGGAGGCCGATCCCGTCGAACCGATCACAATCGACTGGGAACTGGACTACCTGCAGAGCTATGCAGATATTCAGCGTTACCGCTATCGTGACAGCTTCGAGTTCCGGCATGATTGAGGTATCGATCTCGGTCGAGGACGGCGACCTCGCAGTCGTGATCGCCGACGACGGACCGGGGTGCGGCGCGGCGCGCCGGCAGGAGTTCTCGCACGGTCTCAGCGCCGCGCGAAGCATGGCGACACACGGTATCGGTATCTACAGCGTTCATCGGCGCCTCGCAGCGGAGTACGGTTCGTGCTACGGTGTTCAACTTCAACCGGTGTCGCGCGGCTTCTCTGTTCGTGTGACGCTTCCGATCATAGAGGAGATTCCGAAGAATGGGCAAAGAGAGAATCAAAGCGGCGATAATCGGCGCGGGGGGGATCGCACAAGCCCACGTGCGTGGCTTTCAGGAGCACGGTGACCAATGTGAGCTTGTCGGTGTCGCGGATACCGACCGCGGTGCGGCGGAACGCCTGGGCGCACAATACGGTATCTCCGGTGTCTACGCGGGAGTCGATGCGCTTCTCGAATCGACGAGGCCCGATCTCGTCGCTATCTGTACTCCTCCGGCCGTACACACCGAGCTGAGCATTCGCTGCATGGATGCCGGTGCGTGGGTGCTCTGCGAGAAGCCGCTGTGCGCCTCGCTCGAGGAGCTCGATCGTATCGTCGAAGGCGAGGAACGAACGGGCTGTCGGACGGCGAGCGTTTTCCAGTGGCGATTCGGATCGGCCGCGCAGCACCTGAAGCATATGTTCGAAGTGGGAAGCCTCGGCAGCCTCTACACCGGTGTGTGTAACACGACCTGGTTTCGTGACCAGGCGTACTACGATGTGCCGTGGCGCGGTACGTGGAAGAGCGAGCTCGGCGGCGTCACGATGGGGCACGGTATACATCTCACAGATCTCTTTCTCTGGCTGGCCGGCGATTGGCTCGAGGTGAAGGCGATGGCGGGTACCCTGGCCCGCAATATCGAGGTGGAGGATGTCTCTTCGGCGCTCGTGAAATTCCGGAACGGAGCGTTGGGCACCGTTCTCACAACGGTACTGGCGCCGCGGCAGGAGAGCTATCTCCGCCTCGATTTCGAGGAGGCGACGGTCGAGACACGCGGGTTGTACTCCGTTTCCAACGAGAACTGGAGTTTCGATCGCGGAGAGCGGAGACCGGCCGATCCGCCGGATGCGCTGACCGAACAGTGGAGCGCTCTGTCGACCGACGTCCCCGGCGGACACGCCGCGCAGATCGGACATATGCTCGCGGATATGCGGGAGGGGCGGCGTCCGAGTACCAGCGGCGACGGAGTCCGGCGAACGCTCGAGTTCATCTCCGCGCTATACAAGTCGGCGTTCACCGGTGAGACGGTGCGTACCGGTTCGATCGGTCCCGGCGATCCGTACTATGCGAAGATCCACGGCGGGCAGGGGTAGTCGGGCAGACGCTCAGAGGACGGCGCCGCCGGACGCGCCCGGTTCTCTGCGACCGGTACTCATCGAAACCGGTTTTCGCGCGGCATATCGTCGTGCGACCGAACGAGCCGGCAGAGCTTCTCGCTTGCACCTCGCCACAGACCCGGGGTATGTATTGGGACGCTATGAGTCGCCACTATCGATTGGTCAGCTCGGTGAGCGGACGCAGCTACGATGATGACGGGCTGCTTCTCGCCGAACCGGATTCGTCGCTCTCCGGCCTCCTTATGACCGACTACCACACTCTGGACTTCCGGCCGGGACCCGACACCGACGGTATCTACCGGTTCGACTTCTGGTTGCCGGTAATCCGGCGTCTGGAAGGCTCGTCCGCTCCGGTAACCTGGCGCAGCGAGGGCCTCGCACGGCATCTCGGTCTCGAGAACCTCTACGTGACCTTCAGCGGATATTGGCCGGAACGGGGCGCTCGCATGCTCACCGGAACGTTCAAGGAGTGTGAGGCGTATTCGGTTTGTGCCCGGACGGCCGATGCCGGCGAGACGTTGGTAGTCGCCAGCGCGGGCAATACCGCGCGCGCATTCGCCCGCGTCTGTTCGGATAACCGCCTGCCGCTCGTTCTCGTAATACCGGAACAGAACCTCGACGCGTTGTGGCTCACGAAACCGGTGGGCGATAGCGTGATCGTCGTCGCCGTCGGTGACGGAGCCGACTACGCGGATGCGATTCACGCCTCCGGAGTAATCGCGGGACTGCCGGGCTACCGTGCCGAGGGAGGTGCCCGCAACGTCGCGCGTCGAGATGGAATGGCGACGACACTCCTGAGTGCGATCGAGGCGATCGGCGGTCTCCCGCACGAATACTTCCAGGCGGTCGGAAGCGGAACCGGGGCTATAGCAGCACGCGAGGCCGCCGACCGCTATCTCAAGCGGCACGCCTCACCGGGTTCGTCGCCGAACAGAGGGGCGGATCGTATGCGGCTGCGATTGAGCCAGAACGCACCGTTCCTGCCGCTGTACGAGTCGTGGCGTGTCCGAAGTCGCACGCTCGTCGAATACGAGGAAAACGATGCCAAGCAGCGGTTGGACGGAATATATGCCCGTGTGCTGGCAAACCGGACTCCGCCGTGGAGTGTTACCGGTGGTCTGTTCGATGCGCTAAGTGCGTGTGGCGGTGATATCGCAGCCATAACGAACGACGAAGCTATGGAGGCGGCGGCGCTCTTCGAACGGCTCGAAGGGGTCGATCCGGCGCCGGCTGCCGCCGTTGCGATCGCATCGCTGCTTCAGGCGGTAGAAGAAAAGAGCGTCGACGCGACCTCCACGATAATGCTCAACGTTACCGGCGGCGGTTATCGACGCTTATGGAAAGAAGTGGGGCGCGTGCCGATTACTCCGCACGTGGTAATCGGTCCCGATGAGATCTCTCCCGAGCGACTGTCGCTACGGCTGGGTGTTTGATAGAGTGACGGCCGGATGGTAGCGGTGAGCACCGCTTATCAGCAATCTTCGAAACAGTAGGTGCGAACCGTGTTTCTGTTGCAGAAGATCATCTCGCGATTGCTCTTTCCTCTTCCGCTTGCCCTGATCGCGGGCGTCGCCGGAGTCTTTCTCTCAGCCCGGACGACTCGACGACGCATTGGCCTTGCTCTCATGATCGCCGCTCTTGCATTCCTCTGGATCGCTTCGACCGCCCCTGTGGCCGATCTTCTCCTTTGGTCTCTCGAGCGACAACACGTGCCGGTTCGCGAAATACCCGAAGATGTAGAGGCGATCGTCGTGCTCGGTGCCGGTCACTTCGAACGCGACGGTTTTCCCGCGGCGGTCTCGCTCGGTCGATCGAGTACCGCACGGGTTATGGAGGCGCTACGTCTCTCCTCCGGCAACGACCTTACGGTGGTCTTCAGCGGTTACGCCGGATCCGGGGAAGTATCCAGCGCCGAGATGAATCGGGAGGCAGCCGTCGACCTTGGACTGGACCGGAAGCGTACTCTCGTGCTGCCGGAGCCGCGAAACACGTCGGAGGAGGCGCGCGCAGTCGCGACGGCGTTGCCTGATAAGCGGTTGCTCCTGGTCACCAGCGCCTCGCACATGCCCCGAGCGCTTTTCGTTTTCGAGCGCAGCGGTGTCGACGCAGTACCGGCGCCGACTGAGTTCCGGGCGGCGCAACGTGACTACTCAATCTGGAGTCTTCTGCCTGCTGCAGGGGCGTTGGGGAATACCGAGCGGGCATGGTATGAGCTTCTCGGCGTCGCGTGGGCGTGGCTCACGCATCGTTAACTCACTCATCGTTAGCTGTTGTTTTCGCCTCGAGCGGGTGATACCTTGGACTTGTGACTTCAGCGCAACAGGTCGCCCGCTAACGGCCGCTCGACCGCGGGCCCTTCGAACGAAGCTACCGGTCGACGGAAACGACCGTGGACCACTATACTTGGAGTCGAAGCCCCAAAGGATATACTCATGAAAGTGAACACACTGCACCGAATCGTGGTACTCGGCTGTGCGCTCGTGCTCGTCACACCGGCGCTCATCGCGAACGAGATCGATTCGGATGAAGGGCGGGAAATCCTGGAGCGGATCGATTCGCTTGTCAGCTACGAGGAGAGCGATTTTTCCGCCGAGTACACCGTAACGCAGGAACGCCCCGGACAGGG
>PUOG01000054.1 GCA_003552745.1 Spirochaetaceae bacterium | reverse complement strand
GCTATTGTCCGCGAACACTCTGTACGCCTCTGTAGCTCAGTCGGTAGAGCACCACCATGGTAAGGTGGGGGTCATCGGTTCGAGTCCGATCGGAGGCTGGTGTATAGTGCGCGAGCGCACGGAGCCATAGGCCAGTAGCTCCAATCGGCAGAGCGTCGGTCTCCAAAACCGAATGTTGCAGGTTCGAATCCTGCCTGGCCTGATCGATGAATCCGGCCGGCATCAGGCTTTCCTCGGGAGGGGAGTACAATGAAGAGAATTGTCCAGTTCTTCAAGGACAGCTATGCTGAGCTTAAGAAGGTCGTGTGGCCGACGAGAGAGCAGGTCATCAATTCAACACAAGTTGTGCTCGTAAGTCTCGCTATCATTTCGCTTGCACTCGGAGCCATGGATGCGGTGTTTGCGCAAGCGATACTACTCATTCTTGGTTGATCAGTCTTGGGAAATCGCACCGTAGTCACGTCCGCGAACCCGATGCGCGCGGATCGACAAAGGCGTTAGGCAATGGCGAAAGCGTGGTATGTGCTCCATACCTATTCCGGGTATGAGAACAAAATCGAGAAGATGCTCCGACGCATGATGGAGGACGGCGAGTTCGGTGACGCCTTGAAGGACATCAAGGTGCCTTCTGAGCAGGTTGTTGAAGTCAAGGACGGCGCTCGAAAGGTTTCGAACAAGAAGTTTCTGCCTGGATACATTCTTCTCGAGCTCGATCTTCCGGAAACCGGCTGGAAGCCGGTCTGCTCGAAGATCCGGCGAATCCAGGGGGTCACCGGTTTCGTCGGATCTACCGGTGAGAGAAAACCGCATCCGATTACCCAGGAAGAAGCGCGCGCTATCCTGCAGCGGAGCGGGGAGATAGAGGGCGAAAAGTCGATGAAGCCGAAGCAGAGTTTCGCGATCGGCGAGTCGGTTCGCATTATCGAGGGGCCCTTTGATTCGTTTACGGGCACCGTAGAAGAGGTGAACCTGGAGAAAGGGAAGCTTCGGGTCATGGTTGGCATCTTCGGCCGCTCGACCCCTGTAGAAGTCGATTTCCTCCAGGTAGAGAAGGTGTAGTCACGAAGTAGTTAATCGGTACGCGCCCGTCCGGAATGGATACAGGCGACGGGGGATTTCCCGTTTGGGGAATCACTGGGAGTTGGAACGCACGAGTGTGTTCCAACGCTCGAACCACGCAGTTAAGGAGTTTTTCATGGCTAAGAAAAGGGTTTCAGCCATAATCAAGTTGCAGGTGCCCGCCGCGAAGGCGACACCGGCACCGCCGGTCGGACCGGCGCTCGGCCCGCATGGGGTGAGTGCGCCTCAGTTCGTCCAGCAGTTCAACGACGAGACAAAGAACTACGAGCCGGGACTCATGATCCCCGTGGTTATTACCGTATACCAGGACCGTAGTTTCACCTTCATCACGAAAACGCCGCCGGCTGCGGTGCTCATAAAGAAAGCGCTCGGACTCGAGAGTGGGTCGGGTGAGCCGAATAAGAGCAAGGTGGGAAAGATTTCCCGTGACCAGGTTCGTGAGATCGCAGAGACGAAGATGCCTGATCTGAATGCGAATAATGTCGAGGCGGCGATGAAGATCGTGGCCGGGACCGCCCGCAGCATGGGGGTGGAAGTGGAGGCATCGGCATGAAACGCGGAAAGAGATACGCTGACAGGGTGAAGCAAGTCGACCGCACTCGACAATACGAGCCGTCGGAAGCGGTCGAGCTCGTGAAGAGCCTGGCAAGCGCCAAGTTCGACGAAACGGTTGAGATCTCACTTAACTTGAACATGAAGAAAGGGACGAGCGTGCGCGATACGCTCGTGCTGCCGTACCAGTTTCGTGCAGACAAGAGAATCCTCGTCTTCGCGAAGGGTGAGAAGGCCGATGAGGCACGCGAAGCCGGCGCCACCTATGTAGGCGATGACGATCTGATCGAAAAGATCCGAGGCGGCTGGCTCGATTTCGATGTTGCGGTTGCGACACCCGATATGATGAAGGACGTCGGACGGCTCGGTCCTGTGCTCGGTCGTCGCGGTCTCATGCCGAACCCGAAAACGCAGACGGTAACGTTCGACGTGAAGGGGGCAATCGAAGAGCTCAATAAAGGGCGCGTCGAGTTTCGCAGTGACAAGACCGGCGTCGTGCACCTGGCGGTCGGCAAGGCCAGCATGGAGACTCAGCAGATCATCGAGAATATGAACACCGTCATCAACGAAGTCTCCCGTCGACGTCCGGCCGACGTGAAAGGCGCGTTCGTCAAGACCGTCGCGATCAGTTCGACGATGGGACCCGGCGTCAAAATCACCGCCGGCGTTGAAGGATAAAGGGCAGACAAATGGAAGGTTACACGACCAAAGTCACCAAGGCGAAGCAGGACGCGGTTCAGATGATTCAGGATCGCCTGAAAGAGAGCCGGGATTTCGTGTTCGCCGACTATCGCGGATTGACCGTTGAACAGATCACTCAGCTTAGGCGTCGGCTGCGCGAAAAAAACGCAGAGTTCCGCGTTATCAAGAATCGAACCGCGAAGATCGCGTTCTCGAATCTCGAGTATCCTGAAGGTATCAACGAGTATCTGATCGGTCCGACAGCCGTGGCTCTCGCCTACGATGAGGCCGGTCCGGTTGTGAAGGCGATTCTCGAGTTCGCGAAGGATGCGCCGGTTGAGGTCAAGGGCGGTGTCATAGACGGGTCGGTCTTCGATCATGATCAGATGGAGGCGCTCAGCAAGCTTCCGACTCGCGATGAGCTCATTGCCAAGCTCATGAGTGCGATGAACGGTCCGGTGACGAATCTCGCACTGACGCTGAACGCCGTGCCGCAGAAACTCGTACGTGTGTTGCAGGCGGTCAAAGAGAAGAAAGAGAGCGAGGGGTAACCCTCGCGTATCGGGTATGGAGTCAAGTTCGGCGTTAGTCTTCGGATAACGTGTTGTCTGCTATCGCCGACTGAACGAAATCGAAAACATAAGGAGAAGGTAATATGGCAGCACCCACGAAGGACGAAATATTGGAAGCCATTGCGAACATGAGTGTGCTGGAAGTCAGCGAGCTCGTGAGCGCGATGGAAGAGAAGTTCGGTGTTACGGCGGCTGCGCCGGTCGCGATGGCGGCTGGAGGAGTTGCCGCTCCGGGCGCGGAAGCCGGAGAGGCGGCCGAGGAGCAGAGCGAATTCGACGTGATTCTCAAGAGTGTCGGCGACGGAAAGAAGATTCCGGTGATCAAGGCCGTCCGAGCGATCACGGGGCTCGGCCTCAAAGAGGCCAAAGAGCTCGTCGAAGCCGGCGATAAGGCCGTCAAAGAAGGCGTTGAGAAGGAAGAAGCCGATTCGATCAAGTCCCAGATCGAAGAAGCCGGCGGGGTGGTGGAACTTAAGTAAACACGCCGTTTCGGTTTCTAAACGAACCAACACCAGCTCTTCCGTATCGTCCCGTGCAACCGTGGCCGCCGGTAGCCGTGTGTGTGCACGCGGGCGTTACGGATTTCGTGTCTCTTACGCCGAATTCGGCAGAGTGCCGGCACTATCCCAATCAGCATGGTCCCCGGGAGGCCCCACGCAATGTTCGATCGAAGTCAGATAATTGAGCGAACGGAAATCGGTGAATCTCGTCCCAAGGTCATGGACCTGCCGGACCTCGTAGATATACAGCTTTCGAGCTATGAGCGGTTTCTGCAGAGGAATCGGAAACTCGGCGGCGAGCCGCCGCAGGTCCAGGGTCTCGAAGAGGTCTTTCAGTCCATATTCCCGATCGAAAGCCAGGCCGGAGATATGCGGCTGGAGTATGCGCACTACACCCTCGATGAAGAGAACATCAAACTGGATGAGATCGAGTGCAAGCTGAAAGGGCATACCTACGCGGTGCCGATCAAGGCGCGCATCAATCTGGTCTTCCTGGAAACGGGCGAGATTCGCCAGAAAGACATCTATATGGGCGACATTCCGCTGATGACCGATCGCGGAACGTTCATCATAAACGGTGCCGAGCGGGTGGTCGTCAGTCAGATACATCGCTCGCCGGGTGTGATTTTCAGCCACGAGAAAGGGGTCTTCAGCTCGCGCATTATCCCGTATCGCGGCTCGTGGCTTGAGTTCGAGGTCGACCAGAAGAAGGATCTCATCTTCGCCAAGGTCGATCGGAAAAAGCGTATTCTCGGCACGCTTTTTCTGCGGGCCCTCGGTTATGACAGCCGCGAGAAGATAATCGACCTCTTCTACAAGCGCCGAACCGAAGTGGTCGGCAGCGACGTGGAGCAAAAGGATGCGTTAGTAGGTCAGGTTCTTGCCCGTGCGGTATATGTGACCGACGAGGCGGGAAACGAACGGAAGCTCTATCGTGCCGGTGTGAAGCTGCACCCGCACGATGTCGACGAATTGATCCACTCCCGTGTCGACGAAATTGAGATTATCGCTTTTGAGGACGCCGATACGCTTCATTCTTCGATCCTGCTCAACTGTTTCGAGCGCGAGGAGAGTAAGTTCACGCGGGATGAGGCTGCCGGTGATGAGCCGACCAAAGAGGATGCGCTGACCGCCGTCTACTCGGTAATCATG
>PUOG01000123.1 GCA_003552745.1 Spirochaetaceae bacterium | reverse complement strand
TTGTCCACAGGGTGTTTCGCGGTCCCGACGGGTTCACCGAAGGTATACGAGAGTACTTCCTGCAGCAGGAGTTTCCCGGCGCCGGAAGCCTCCGCGGCTACGCCGAACGCTTCCTCGAAGCAGTGTTATCACCGGAGACCGAAGTCGACGATCGCGCAATACCGCCGTACCGTTCGGTATCGCAGGCGCTCAGCGAAGTGCCGGAACGGGAGGCACTTCGTCATTTTCTCGAGGAACTCCTGCGTCTTCTGAGGGAGGTGCTCAACGCCGAAGAAGGTGCACACCGTCTTGTAATCTCGCGTTCGCGAATCGCATCGTGGCGATCTATGATTCAGGAGCACTACGATCGTGGCAGCAGACTGAACATGAGACTCGATCTGCTTCTCGAGAGCCTGTATTATCACATGAAACGGAGTGAAGGCCCATGAGCAAGTTTGTGCAGCGCGCGCTGAAAAAACTGTCGAAGCTCGACCGGGATCAGATCCGATCGCTCCTCGAGGACCTTGCGGTCGAGAATGAACGGCTCGAGGTCGTTCTCGACTCGATGAACGATGGAGTGCTCGTAACCGATACGGAGCATCAGCTTCTTTTAACGAATAAGGCGGTAGAACGGCTGCTTCCGCTGGTTCGTTCCGAGAGCGTTGGGTGCCTGGTCTGGGAGGCGATCGAGGATGAGGACATCGCGAGCTTCGTGCAGCGTACGCTCGAGCGGCAGGAATCGATATCCGACCACGAATTTACACTGAACTTCGGCGAGACGGTACGGATACTCTCGATCAGTATCGCTCCGCTGGTACAAGCAGGCTGTATTCAAGGGAATCTCCTGCGTGTGGAGGATATCTCCGAGAAGCGTGCACGAGAAGCACGTCTGCGTCGCGCCGAGAGTCTCGCGAGCCTCACGACTTTGGCCGCCGGCGTCGCGCACGAGATCAAGAATCCACTGGGAAGCATTGGGATTCATCTGCAACTCATTAACAAGGCGATTGACGGACGCGAGCATGTTGAGCCGAACTCGATCAAGGACTACCTCGACGTGATCGACGAAGAGGTCGAACGCCTCAACCGTATCGTGGTGGACTTTCTCTTCGCCGTGCGACCGATGGATGTGAATCCGGTTGACACGGGAATCAACACGCTGATCGAGGAGATGATGGATTTCGTCCGCTACGAGCTCGAACAGCAGGGAATCGCACTAAGGCTGGATCTCGACGAAAACATCCCGGAACTGAAGATCGATGAAAAGTACTTCAAGCAGGCGCTGCTCAATCTCATCAAGAACGCCATCGCGGCGATGCCGGAGGGGGGTGAATTGACCGTTTCGACGTATAGACGCGGAGATGAGGTCATTCTGCGCTTCTCGGACACGGGAGTCGGAATTCCCGATGATGTGATCGACAAGATCTTTGAACCGTATTTCACCACACGCGAGAGTGGATCAGGCATCGGACTCACACTTGTGTACAAGATCGTACGCGAGCACTTCGGGGAGATCTCGGTGAACTCTCAGGAAGGCCACGGAGCGTCGTTCACGATCACGCTGCCGGTTCCGCAACGCGAAACGCATCTTATCGGCTGGAAGGGGGATCACGAGTGACCTTCTCGATACTCATAGCGGACGACGAGAAGAACATCCGTGAAGGGCTCGGCAAGGCCCTCGAGATGGAAGGGTATGAGGTTATCCTCGCCGAAGACGGACAGGAAGCCTTTGAACGGGTCGGAGACGAAGAGGTGGATCTTGTAATCGCCGACCTCAAAATGCCTCGCATGTCGGGCGAAGAGCTGCTCCGGCGGATCGTCGATATGCACCCGACCGTGCCGGTCATTATTCTTACCGGACACGGCACGATAGAGAGTGCGGTTCAAGCGATGCGCGCCGGTGCATTCGATTTCGTCACCAAACCGGTGAACCTCGACCGATTCAGTCTGCTCGTTCGTCGGGCACTCAGTACGCGCGAGCTCGTTCTGCAGCACCGACACATGCAGGAAGAGCTCGACAAGCGCCGCAGTTTCACGAACATCATCGGCACTTCGAACCAGATGAAACGGATCTTCGAGAAGATCCAGCAGGTTGCTCCTACCAGAGCGTCGGTACTCGTGACCGGCGAAAGCGGAGTGGGCAAAGAGCTTGTCGCCGACGCAATTCACAATCTCTCCGGTCGAAAGGATCGCCCATTCATCAAGGTGCACTGCGCGGCGCTGAGCGAATCGTTACTTGAGAGCGAGCTTTTCGGGCACGAGAAGGGAGCCTTTACCGGCGCGGTTTCAAGGAAACGAGGACGATTCGAGCTCGCCAACGGTGGCAGCATCTTCCTCGACGAAATAGGCGAGATCGCCCCGAGTGTGCAGATCAAGCTCTTGCGGGTGCTCCAGGAAAAGACTTTCGAACGTGTCGGCGGTGAAGACACAATCGAAGTCGATGTCCGTGTGATTTCGGCGACAAACCGTGATTTGAAGAATGATATCGCGGTCGGAAACTTCCGGGAGGATCTGTACTACCGATTGAATGTGGTGAACATCGACGTTCCACCGTTACGGGAGCGCAAGGATGACATACCGCTGCTCGTTGCAGCGTTCATCCGCGAGTTCGCGAAGGAGAACAACAAACCGGTGGAAGCGATCGATCCGAAAGCTCGGGCGGCGCTCTACGCATACTCGTGGCCGGGAAACATACGGGAGCTACGCAACTGCATTGAGAGCTCGGTGGTCATGTGCAAGGGGACGATAATTCAGCTCGATGATCTACCCCCGAGCATTACCGAGAGTGACGACAGCGATGTAATCCGGGTCGAAGTGGGCACTACCCTCTCCAAGGCCGAGCGCGAGGTGATCCGGCGTACGCTCATGCATCACAAAGGAAACAAGAGCAAGAGCGCCGAAGTCCTCGGCATCGGCCGCAAAACGTTGCACCGGAAGATCAAAGAGTACAACCTCGAATGAACTACGACGATCGACAGCACGACTTCTCAGAGAGCGCCGTCTGTAGTTTGGCTCGGAGAATCCTCCGAGTGGCGGACCTTGTGGAGCACGAGAAATCCGGAGAGCACCGCCGCCCAGAACCCGCCTACTAACAGCAAACGGAAAAGCGACGGCAGGACGATCCATGATATGGCGGCGAGACCCGACAGGAGCGCTGCTCCATACACAATCGCGAGGATCTGATGGGTTGAGAATCCGAGATCGAACAGCTTGTGATGGAGGTGTTCGCGGTCCGGCTTGTATATCGGCACTCCCTGCCGTATGCGACGAAGCACCGCCGCCAATGCATCCATGATCGGCACAAAAAGAAGCGTAACCGTCGGTACGACACCGAAACCGGTCTCAGCGAGCCCTCCGCCGAGGAGCGGAAATACCGCGAGAAGAAACCCGAGCGTGCACGAGCCCGAATCACCCATGAATATCTTCGCCGGGGGGAAGTTGAAGATAAGAAACCCCAACACCGATCCGAACAGCGCCACCGAGGCGACTGTAACCGCCGGCTGCCCGATCACGATACCGATCACGGCGGTAAATAGAGCAGCAATGGCTGCGGCGCCACCCGCCAACCCATCCATGCCGTCGATGAAGTTTACCGCATTGATGAGTCCGACAACCCAGAGCACCGTTACGGGGTATCCGAGCAATCCGAGATGAATGGTAGGTAACCCGAACGGGAGTACCAGCTCGTCCACCACGAACGAGCCGAGCGTTACCATTGCACCGGCCGATATCTGCAGCAGTAGCTTCAGGAACGCCGGCAGATCGTAGAGATCGTCGATAAGCCCCATGAGAAAAACGATCGTCAGTCCGCCGAAGACCGGCATGAGTTGCATCGTCAGTGAACGGTCGCCGGCGCTTCCGAGAACTTGGGAGCCGACGATGGCGAGAACGACGAACGCGATGAAGATTCCCGCTCCGCCGAGTCGCGGCGTGTCTTCGGTGTGGATCTTGCGGTGGTCGTTGCGATCGTACCAGCCACGGCTATGGGCGATCAGGAGAATCAACGGTATTACGACGAGGTTCAGCGCGAATGCCGCCGCTCCGGTCGCGATGGCGGCAACGAGTAGTTGAGGATCCCCGTTCATTCGTTACCTGCCGTGGTCCTCGGGGCGAACTCCATTCTCGTAGAACTGCTTTATGCGCTGGAACGAGTGGTTCACCCGCTGTGTGATCTGGGTAGCGATTCGGTACTTGTCAGGGTTCGCAGCGTGCCTGTCCGGATGATACGCACGGATGAGTTTTCGATGGGCAGCCCGTGCCGCCTCAAGTGATGCGCCGAACGGTAGATCGAGATTGGAGAAGTCTTTTCGCAGTGTACCGGGGACCGGCTCGGAACGTCCGTATGGCCCGGTTCGCTCGTAGTGCGTGCCCGATGATTCTGTTCGTGATGTGTTCCCTCCACTCGAGAGGTATTCGTCGAGTTCCTCCCAAGCGGCGGCTTCATCGGAATCGCCGCCTGCGAAGGCCGATCGCGAATCGGACTGCCCCATCGACCGCAGCAAGTCGGTAAGCCTGTCGAAAATCTTGTCCACCTTGGCGCTCCTCGTTATTGCATAACCAGTGTAACCGGTCGAC
>PUOG01000261.1 GCA_003552745.1 Spirochaetaceae bacterium | reverse complement strand
TCACGAATGGCTCGGTGGACGCACAAGCCGTTGATAGAATGGGTGAATGTATCGGTCACTTGGCGCCGTGCTTCAAACAGCTTGAACGCCATCTTGATAGACGCATCTAAAACTGTAAGGCCCGAGTTCTTGACCACATAGCCATAGGATGTAATCTTCTCCGTCTTTTCGACGACTTCAGGGTCTGTATGAGATGAGAGGAAGACGATAGGAATGTCATGGTCTTTCAGAATTATGTCAGCTGCCTCAGTACCATCAATGCCGGGTCCGAGGTTGATGTCCATCAGGATCAGGTCGATATCGGACGATGCCTTGACTGCTTCGACAGCCTGTTCGCCGGTTGTGACAGTTCTGACGCTGTATCCATACTTCTCGAGCTCCATCTTTGTGTTCATTGCGATGAGCGCTTCATCCTCAACGAGCAGGATTGTCTTCTTGGTGGTTGTGTTCACGTCTCAGCATCCACGGAATCGGAGTTTCCTTAGTATCAGAGTATAATCTACTTCAATGGTACGGACAAACTCGATACCTGGGTCTGTGAGTAGATCGCAAGGCCTCTCGGGCGCTTTTGGCTTGCACAAAACAGTCCGGAACTATCGCATTACGTCGCATCGCAGACGATGGTGAAACGAAACGCCTGTCGTACGTTTTCGCTACGACTATAAAACGTGATCCAAGAGGACGAACCGATGTGGCCATTTCGAACGGTGCGAATTCTGAGTATCGACGGCGGCGGCATCCGCGGGCTCATCCCGGCGCTGATACTGCACGAGCTCGCCGGTCGCATGAAGCGCATCGGGCGGGCGCGTCCACTGCACGAGTGTTTCGATCTGATCGCCGGAACGAGTACCGGTGCGCTGATCGCGCTCGGGCTGACGCTTCCCGGCGAGGACCGGACCGAGCCCGCACTCTCGACCGAAGATATCGTTGCGATGTATCGCGACGGTGGTGAGCGCATCTTCCCGCCCTGGAAGTTCCGCTCGCTGCACAGTTTCGCGCACATGTTCAGTGAGAAGTACGATATCGAGCGCAACACATCATTCTTCTTCAAGAAGCGGGCCGCACGAACCGACGATACGAACTTCCTCATGAACGATGTGGCGAAGGCGGCCGCCGCCGCTCCGAGCTACTTCGAACCGGCGATCATCGCCGAGCACGATAACCCGGAGAACACCTTCTGCCTGATCGACGGCGGGGTCTATGCGAACAATCCGGCAATGTGCGCATACATCGAGGCGCGAAAGCTCTACCCCAATGCGTGGCGGTACCAGATCGTCAGCATCGGCACCGGGAGGCCGTCGGCCCACCTGAGCAGGGATGAGATCGTCTCCTGGGGCTTCGGCGACTGGATCAGTCCGCTTCGCGGTGCACCGCTTTTCGGGGTAATGTCGGCGGGGCAGTCGGAGGCGGTCGACTACCAGCTCAAGAAGTTGCGCGGCGTCGATTACTATCGCGTTAACGGGGCGTTTGAAGGCGAGTCGCCGGAGATCGACGACGCGAGCGCGGAGAACATCGCACGCCTGACCGAGACCGCCGAGCGCATAATCGAGGAGAACGATCGCGTACTGACAAAGCTCGCGCGGCGGTTGTAAGAGTCGTAATCGCGACGAGGGGCAAACGCTGTCGCCGATAGCTACCGGCCCACTCTGCGTTCGACCGCGACCGCCGCGATAGTCACATCACCCGGATCGATCATCGCATTGATCAGCGATATTCGCTCGAAGCGTTGGAGCTCGGCGGCGGGTATGTCCGCTGCCTGCACGCGACCGGCGTCGAGGAGCTCGGAGCGCATGACCCCGTGCAGAAGCGGGTATCTCGGAGTAAGCCACTGCCGCCCATCGTCGACCAGGAGGTTCGCGTAGAGGCAGTCGGTGAGAAGCGCGTCGCGCGCGAAGATTACCACCGCACACGGGCCGACGGTCGCCTGGAGCGCATTCAACGCTTCGCGGTCGGCGAGTTTGTGGCTGTACGAGAGCTCGCCCGCCTCGACGACCACCGCCGAAACCGGCCGGGGAATCGTGTAACGATGCGCCTCGACCCGGACGATCTTCTCTCGATATACAAGCCGCACCTTGTAACGCGCCGGATCGGGGAGAATCCGCTCTTCGAGCACGCGGTCGACCGCACCGCGAAACGCACCCCACGGCGGTGCGCTGAAGCGGAGCTCCCGTGCGCTGCGCAGCATGCGCTCGTAGTGTAATTCGAGACGCCACGGCCGGCCGTGTTCGACACGAATCGTTTCAAGCAGCATCTGGCGGTCTCCACGGAATCGCCACTTTGTCGATAAGCTCGCGGTATTCGCGCTCGCAGTCGCTGTAGACGGTAATCCCCCCACCGCTTCGAAAGCGGTAGCCGTCGCTGCTCGACTCGATAAACCGGATCATGACCGCCGATTCGACGCTCATCCCGTCGAATACGCCGAATACGCCGGTGTAGAATCCGCGCGGGTCGAGCTCCGCCTCGGCTATGATGCGGCACGTACTTTCTTTCGGCGCTCCGGTGATCGAGCCGGCCGGCAACATCTGCTCGAATATACTCCCGAGTCTTCGGCGCCACTCATCATCGAGAGTTCCTTCGATTGCGCTGGAGACGGCGAAAAGCGTCCGTTCCGGAAAGCGCAGACGATCCACGTAGCGATAGCGTGGCACGCGCACTTCCGAGGCGACGCGTCCGATATCGTTACGCAGCAGATCGACCACAGTCGCGTGCTCGGCTGCCTCCTTCTCGTCTGCGAGCAGCGCCTCCAGCGCGAGAAGCTCTTTCGCCGCGTGAGCAAGTCCGGGCCGCCACGGCGCGGTCTCTCGCGTTCCTTTCATCGGAAAGGTGGAGATGGCCGAACCGGAGATCGTCACGAAAGGCTCCGGCGAGAAGACTACGAATCGCTCGCCGACTTTCAGGCGGTACGGCGCGTGAGCGTTCTCGAAAACTGAGTCGAGGTCGCCGTCGATGGTGATACGACTCGCAAAGGTAAGGTTGGCAAGATAGCTGTCGCCGGCGCGCTGCGCTTTCTGAACGGTCTCGAATCCTTGCCGGTAGCGCGCGAAGGCAACCGGCTCAACGGAGGTGATTCGTACCGGGGCAGCGGTGCCGCCATGCGCTCGGTCGCCTTCGCCCGCCGCGCCGCCGCTGCCGGTTGGTCGCCGGTCGACCGCCGGCTGCGCCCGCACCGATACCGACGGTGTTACGAGTCGGATCTCCGGGGGGAGTTCGGAGAGCGGGTGGATTATCGGTTCGTCGAGGTCGTAGTCGAAGGCGAAGAAGAACGGCGTGCGGGCGGCGCCGAGACGGTTCATGGTATCGAACGCGTTGCGGCAGCGCTGCCTATTCACCGTGGTATTCGATGAGCGTGTGGATGTCGATGCCGTCGAGAAGCGCGGCGTAGTTGAGAAACGGCAGCCCGATGACCGCGAAAATCTCCTCGACGCTGCTGCCGCTTTCGCGGATCATGTCCGCTGCGGCTCGAAGCGTGCCGCCGGTTGCGATCAGGTCGTCGACGAGCAGAAGCCTGCGTGGGGTGGAAAGATCGGCACGGTGCATCTCCACCACATCGGAGCCGTACTCGAGCTCGAACTCACGGGAAATCGTTTCCCCGGGAAGTTTACCCTTCTTGCGAACGAGCAGCAGCGGAAGCTTGAGCTCCCGCGCCAGCGGCGCGGCGAAGAGAAACCCGCGCGCATCGATGGCGGCGATGCCCTCGATCCCGCGCTCCCGGTAGCGCTCGACCATCGCATCGATGCAATAGCCGAACGCCTCCGGGCTCATCATTACGCTCGTAATGTCGTAGAACAGGATCCCCGCCTTCGGAAAGTCGGGTACCTTACGGATATGTGCGTCAAGGTCGAAGTCAGCCATAATTGCTGGAAAATAAGGTATCCGCCGCCGGCACGAGTGTCAAAGCCGTGGCCTTGATCTTTGCCCCGGCCGCCTCTACGATTTCCCGCACTGAAGGACGCAAAACGAATGACTACCGTACTACCGGTCGCCAGCGGCAAGGGTGGCGTCGGGAAGAGCCTGCTCTGCGCCAACCTCGGCATCACCCTCGCTCGGGAGGGCAAGACCGTTCTGCTCGTCGATCTCGATCTCGGCGGCTCGAATCTGCACACCTGCCTCGGCGTATCGGGCAGCAGCCAGGGAATCGGCCATTTCATCCATCGACGCGTCGAGCGGCTCGATCAGCTGGTCATCGATACCGGCCGGCCGAAGCTGTTCATGATTCCGGGCGACTCGCTGCTGCCGGCTACCGCTAATCTCCCCTACTTCCGGAAAGTGAAACTGTTGCGGGAGCTGCAGGAACTCGTGGCCGATTACATCATACTGGACCTCGGTGCAGGATCGAGCTTCAACACGGTCGACTTCTTTCTTGCCGCCGCCGGTGGCGTGCTCGTGTGCACGCCCGAAACAACCTCGATTCTCAACGCATACAGCTTCCTGAAGTCTGTGTGCTACCGCATGCTCTATCGGTCATTCCCCCCGAAGAGCACCGAGCGGAAGGTGATCCATGAGTTCATGACCGAACGGATCGAAGGCACCGACCGGTCACTCGCCTCGCTCGTGGAACAACTCGCCG
>PUOG01000083.1 GCA_003552745.1 Spirochaetaceae bacterium | reverse complement strand
TCTCGGTGTCGGTTTCTTCGGAGGCGGTCACGAGCAGACCTCTGACCGCATCGTCGGCAAGGCGTGCAGCCTGGTCGACCGGCCCGTCGGACTGCCCGGCGAACATACGGGCGCGTTCGCCGGCCTTGGCGGCGGCATCTTCACAGCGACGACGGGCACGAACGGCGTCCTGCCATAACGGGTCACCGCGCACCGCATCGATCGCCTCGGCGAGCACCGCGCGCCTCTCCTCACCGAGCAGCGACAGCGATCGATCGCGTCGCATAATGGAGGCAAGCGTGGAGACGCGGGCGCCGACCTCGGCGCCGAGCGTATCGACTGCGAGGAGCTCGACTTCACCGACGAGTTCGTCCACCGCTTCGTCTGGAGCGTGCGCACGGTCGAGCACGTCGACGGTGAAGCCGCGAAGAGCAGGTTTCACCCCGCGCGCGGCGAGCAGCTTCCGTGCCCGATCGGAGGCGATCTGCAGCGACAGCTGCAACATCGAACGAAGCGCAATGCTCAATGGATCGGGGGCCCCGGAGCGCAACATATTGAGCGCAGGGTCTTCCGGAACAAAGGCGATATCGGTGACGAACGACTGTAACTCTTCATCGATCTTCTGTTCGTCGGGGCTGTTGCTGTTATAGTTACGCAGTACCGCCTTCGGGTTGAATCCGTCGGGCCCGCCGCGCGAATAGCGATTGTGCCACAGATAGATACTGCGCTTTTCTCTCGTCTCGAAGAATGCGCGGCACCAACCTCCCGCCGACATGTGCGCCGTCGGCTCCGGGTTCGTAACGAGCACGATCGTGCCGGCAAGGTCGGCGAATGCGAGATTGGTCTCCTCTTCGGTGCCGGCCGGCAGATCGAAGAGAAGAACGTCGTACGTCTTGCAGAGCTCGGCACGATACTGTTCGGTGATCAGCCGCCGCACCGTCTGCGACTGTCCGGCACTGAGCTTGACCTCCGGAAAAAGAATATCCAGCCGTTCGAACGGTCGCTCGGTATAGTCGGACAGCGGGCGGCTCTCGTCGACATCCTCAGCTTCGAGCGCCGCTTCGGCCATCGAAATATCGAGGTACGCGGCCACGTCCGCAAGCGGATCGAGGTCGAGGAGCCCGGTCCGGAACCCCTCCCCCGCGAAGTACAGCGCCAGATTCACGGCGGTCGCGGTCTTTCCCACGCCACCTTTGCCCGATGTTACCGCGATAGTCCGCCTGCGAAGCGCCGCATCCGGTGAGTCGGGTCTGTTTACATCAGCCTGTGCGTCCCTCGTTACAGATTCCACGGAAAGCAAGGATAGCATGGCCGGCCGGGCTCTGCTATAGTTTCTTGCATGACCGCTCGCAGTGTAATGTGTCTCCACGGATACGGGGTAAGGGGGTACTTCTGGGACCCGGTCAAGGCAGAGCTCGAAGATGCATTTCCCGAGGTGCTCACTCCCGATCTCCGGATGACCGACCTGGAGTCGCTCATCGAGTCGACTAAGGCGATGGTTTCCTCGAAATCGCAACTCGATCGACAACCGGTGCATCTGATCGGACACAGCCTCGGCGGCATCACCGCTGCGATCTGCGCACGCGATCTCGGACCGTCGGTCGTGCGCAAGGTCGTGCTCATCGCGTCTCCGTTCGGCGAGCGCGAAAAGCCGCCCGGCGGATTCGTACGCTTTCTCCTTCGCCACAGACTGGTTCCGGAATTCCTGGCACGCCCGCGGTTTTTCAGTGTGCAAACCCCGCCGGAGCGGCAGAAGGAACTGTTCAGCAGGGCGGTACCGGAGAGCAAGCGCCTGCAGAAGCAACTTCTGCAACCGCACTGGTTCCACACCGAATGGTTCGACTCTCCGCTCGAGCAGCCGAGTCTCGCGATTTACAGCGTGCGTGACCGAATCGTCGGTAGCGCCGAGGCACGTGCATTCGGCGAAGCGCTCGGCTCGGAGCTGCTCGAGCTCGGTCCGAATGAGAACGTCGGTCACAACGACGTTGTCTGGGCTCCGGCGGTTGCCGGCAGATTGATGCATAAGATCATCGCCTTTCTCAAAGAATAGAACGTGAAAAAAAGCGAGCGACTGACATACGGCACCAGGCTGAACAGACTCACTGTTAACTTCGGGATACGCGCCTATTTCGTCACGATCGCTGCTGTCTCGGCGCTGGCGACGATCGTGCTCATCGTCGCCCCGACGTTGGCCGGACGCTTGCTTCCGATTCTCGGGGAGGAGATAGCAGTCGCGTGGATGGCCGCGGCGATCCTCTTGTCGGTCGCAGTCTCGAGCGCGATCGCAGCCTTCGGCGCTCCCAACAGCATTGCTGCCGCACTGACCGGTCGGATCGCCGGCCAGGTCGGTGTGCTGCTCGCAATCGCGGTGGGAGCGCTGCGACAGCACATCGAGCTGCCGACGGCGGGATGGATTGCGTTCGCGCTCCTGCTCGTCGATCTTGCTTTCGCGTTGCGGATACGGGTGAAAGTGGGCCGACTTCCGCAGTGAGACGCCGGTCCGACCGGTCTCCCTCAAACGACCGATGCGCGTTCTCGCGCGACCTGCCGCTCGAGCCAGCGCCGCACATCGGTGAACACCTTCTTGCGAGCGCGCTCGTGAATCAGCTCATGGCGGGCACCATCGTATACGATCGAGCGCACGTCGGCGGCACCGGCACGATTCAGGAGCTCTTTCACCTGCGTAGCCGCTCGACCGTAGCGACCCACCGGATCTTCGGCACCGCTGAGAAGCAATACGGGCCGGTTCGGAAGACGACCGGTGAGTCGCTTTAACGAGCTCACACGAAGCGCGAGGTCGGCAAGATCGCGGAAGAACGCGGTACACGGAACGAAGCCGCACGCCGGATCCGCGACGTACGCATCAACCTCGTCTCGATCGCTGCTCAACCAGTCGAACTCGGTTCGCGGAGCTTCGATACGGCGGTTGTACGAACCGATCGTTAACGACAGTAACCGGGGGCTACGTTTGGACGCGCCGCGAAGGGCTACGGCCAGCATCGCGAGTACGCGCCCTGCGTGTCCCTTCAACCCCGGATGCGGCGCAGTCCCGGAGAAAATGTAACCGTCGAATCGCTCGCCCTCATCGATCATGCACGCTCGGGCGACGAGACTGCCGAAACTGTGTCCAAAGAGCAGGCACGGGACACCGGGGAGACGCTGTTCGATCCAGTCACGGATCGATAGCGCATCCTGCACAACCCGTCGACTGCCACCCTTTTCGGCGAGCAATCCGGTTCGTCGCTCCTCGGGAAGCGTCGCGCCGTGGCCGGCCTGGTCGTAGCAGACCGCTGCGTATCCCGCCTCCGCGAGGTCTGCTGCGAATTCGCGGTAGCGCTCTTTGTGTTCAGTCATTCCGTGCACAATCAGAACTACAGCACGGGGAGATCCGTAGTCGTTGCATGTGAGAAAGGCCTCCCGACCCTCACCGCTTCGCACAACAATCTCCAGGTTTTCAGTCTTCATCTCGTCGTTCTCCGGCAGGTTGCTCCAGTGTAACGATCGATACTCCGAGAAACAATGCTCGGCACCACCCCTGGAGCTTTTGACTGCCACTGAGCATCTCTATAAACTTCTTCTACCAATGAGAGTTCACAACTTCTATGCCGGACCGGCGACACTGCCGGCCGATGTGCTGGAACAGGCGGCAGCCGAGCTGCCCGACTATCGCGGGCTCGGACTGTCCCTTATGGAAACGAGCCATCGCAGTGCCGAGTACGATGAGGTGCACAACGAAGCAATCTCGCGACTCCGATCGCTTCTCGGACTCTCCGACGAGTTCGAAGTTGTACTGCTCGGCGGCGGGGCAACGCTTCAGTTCGCGATGGTTCCGATGAACCTGATTTCGCCGGGAGGCGGCTGCGATATGGTCGTCTCAGGGTCGTGGGCAAAGAAGGCGCAGGCGGATGCGGCCAAAGTCGGAACGGTACATGTCGCCTACGACGGCAAGGAGAACGGGTACACCGAGCTGCCGGATGCCGGTGCGGTACGCGTGCAACCCGGAAGCGCGTATCTGCACATAACGAGCAACGAGACGATTCAGGGTTTGCAGTGGAAGCAGTTCCCGGATACCGGAGATGTGCCGCTGGTGTGCGACATGTCGAGCGATATTATGAGTCGTCAACTCCCGCTCGAGCAGTTCGATCTGATCTACGCAGGGGCCCAGAAGAACCTCGGACCGGCCGGCGTTACCGTCGCGATTGTACGCCGCACGCTCCTCGATCGAATGAACGACTCGCTGCCGGCATATCTCTCCTATAGAACCCATGTGGAGTCGAACAGTCTCTACAACACGCCGCCGGTCTATGCGATCTACATGCTCAACAAGGTGCTCGGCTGGGTCGAGAGCCGCGGAGGTATCGGCGAGATGGATAGGGCGGCCGACGCGAAGTCACAACTGCTCTACCGGACGATCGACGAGTCGGACGGCTACTACCGCTGTCCGGTGCGTAGCGAGCATCGCTCGCGCATGAACGTCGTGTTCAGGCTGCCCGACGAAGAGCGCGAGAAGCGGTTCGTCTCCGAAGCCAAGGAGGCCGGCATGCTCGGCCTGAAGGGGCACCGAAGCGTCGGCGGCATTCGCGCGAGTCTA